>CAYNVI010000561.1:0-3349 GCA_964400585.1 uncultured Pirellulaceae bacterium
GTCGTACCCGCCCGGCGGACCGACCAGGGGATCGCCTATGCCGAGTGGTCCGAGACCGAGCGTTGATCGGTTGGCACCACAGCGGCCGGGGAAGCCTGATAGCGGTCGGCCAGCTGCGCGACCGTCTCGGCCACCTGTTGCCGAAACGAGGCCGGCTCCAGCACCTCCGCATCCGCTCCCAGGGCCATTACCTTCGGCAAGACTTCCCGAGGGTGGGCCGCCGGCACGGTCAAGATGAAGGAACCGTCGGCGACCTCTTCCAGCTGCTGATCGGGATGCCAGGGATCTTCGCGGACCCAGGCCGCAGCCCGTGCTTCCAGGGCGATCGTGACGAGCGTCGGCGAATCGCCCGAGAAGATCCCGATACTGTTGCTGAGATGCTTGGAGATATCGATGTTCGGATCGGGTTTGAACCAGGCGTCCAGGGCGGTGGCCCGGTGGAACCGCTCCAGCTTCCAATGCCGTAACCGTTGTTCTGGATCTTCGACCTCGACCGCAGCCGCCACGACGTAAATACTCGATTGGTAGACGGCTAAACCATAGGGTTCGATGCGGCGGACCGACGCGGGTCGACCGATCGGCTGGTACTCGACTTCCACGATCCGGTGCTCACTGATCGCGCGGTTGATCGTTTTGAGCGTCCCTTGATGCTGCTCATAAGACTTGCTGGGACCTCCCATCACATGGACCGTTTTGCGGTACCGTTGAAAATGGTCCCAGACGCCATCGGGCATTTCCTCCTGAACTTTATTCCAGAAGGATTCGATCCCTTGCCAGTAGGGAGTCCCCAGCAGCGGAAAGAGGAGATCGCGGCCGATCGACAGGGCGATCAACTCGGTGGCCGTCGCCGTGATTTTATGGACGCCCTGTTCGGTCCGTCCCAGTTTGTAGACCTTGCCGCGTGGAAGCAGCTCGGTCTGGATATCGAACCCGGCGGCCATCAGCGCCTCGACATCGCGACGGACCGTGCGGGCATGCAAGGAAGAAAGTCCCAGGTCCGCGACCAGATCCTCGCGGATTTCCTCCAACGTCCGCCCAAAGCGGGCCATTTCGATCAGCTGCAAGATTTTATGCTGCCGGATCAGCTGCTCGTTTCGCGCCATCGCGCCTTTCCTCCCTGCAGGGCCTTCCGCGACCGCCGCGGCCAAAAGCGTTGGTGTTGAGGTGTGCAGTATAGGGAGGTCCGCGCATGAAAAAAACCGATCGCTGGATCCCAGCCACCGGTTTTCATCAACGTTCGGCAGGCAGGCGAGCCCGAGTCCCGGGAGACCGGGGCCGCGCTGGACCGCTAGTGCCCCAGCGCTATTTGACGATCTGGCTCAAGGCGTCGAGCGTCTTGCGGGCCTGCTTGATCCCACCCAACGCATCGACCATCTCCTTGGCTTGCACCAACTGCTCGATGGAAACCTTCGTATCGGCCGTGCTTTCTTTGGCGGGACGCCCGCGCTTGGCCGGAGCCGCCCGTTTCGTGGCTGCCTTGGGACGCCCTGGCTTGCGGCGTTTGGTTGGCTTACCGCTGGGGTTCAGTTGCTTCGACCGAATCGTGCTGACGAACTGCCCTGAAACATCAATCCCTTCGGCCTTCATGGCTTCCACCACTTCCACAGGCTTCGCATTGGGATGGTTGTCGTAATAGGCGCGGATCGCTGCCGACTTATTCGGCCCTTCTTTCTTTTTTGCCATCGGAGAGGATTCCTGTGCACCAACGCAGTCGGTGCGAAGGCACCAACGCAAGAGGTGTGAAACATGGGAGAGGTCTAGACTCTGTCAGAAAAGTGCAATGACCGCCGCTCAGCGGTACCTTCTGTTTCCTCGCCCGCTGGCGGGCGACGGTTTAGGGTGCAAGCCCACCACTTTTCTGACAGAGCCTAATACAAAGGGCTTGTTGTAGAGACTGCGCGTCTGCTGTCAATTGCTGCACGCCACTCTCCCCACCAAGAAAATAGGGTTTTTTGCATATTAAACCCTTTCCGCCCCCCCACAAATGGGCGGCCAACCTGGGGCGGACCTAGGGAAACCCCGCTCAATTGCGTTGCAGGTCCCACGCTTCCAACCAATCGGTTTGCGTGGTCCGCATCGCAAAGGTCTCCTCCAGGCGTTCTGCCATATCGTCAAGGTGCCCCGCCCCGTAGAAGATGGCAATCCGGCGCTGGCCGCGATCCAATTCCTCTTCCATCACCTCCAGCGCTTTGCGATTGCGACCTTTGATCAAGGTATTCTGTCCCTGCCCGTCATTGATCCCGGCCGTTACCGCTTCCATGTCGGCCATCTGCTCGGCCATCAGCTGCTTCATCCGCATCGCCCGGTTTTCACTCAGCAACGCCATCAGCATGCCGACATCCGACCCGGACGAGGATTGCGTGGCCAAGCCGGCGCCCATCAGCCGGGCGGCCATTTTGAACACGCTGTCCCCTCGTTTTTCCATATCGGCGACAAATTCCGCCGGGCTCATATCGGCGTGGCGGAAGTTTTCGGCGAGGTAGTCGATCTTTTCCAGCTGGTATTCGAGGTGCAGCATGTCCTTCATGCCGGTTTGCACGGAGGCGAGGAGCCCCCGGCGCGCTTCCAGGTCTTCCGGACGGATCCGCGTTCCGTCGGGCGCGACCAGCTCGTACAGCACGACGTCATACGTAGCCAGCCGCTGCTGAAGCTGCTGGTAGTATTCCTCCTGGCCGATATGGACGACCCCGACGAGATCGACCATCGCGTCCTCGTACCGCGTCCCTTCTTTCCCGACGTAGCGGACGATCGCGGTCTCCAAGCTTTGCGGCTTCCCTTCCGAGGACTTGACCACGCGGACAAAACGCTCGCTGGGGGATGGCGGTTCTCCCTGTTCGGGTTCGGCGGCCGAACACCACTGGGTCACCTGGACGATGACCAGCAGGGGGACAAGACAACAGGCGAAGGCGAACCAGCCCAAGATGGTGCGAAACATGGGAAACCGCTCTTTTGAATCAGGGAGATCGACGGGCCGCGGCAGCGCCCACCGGCCCCGCGCCTCTCTTGGAAGGATAGGCCGCAGGCGAAACTCCGACAATCATTGCCTGCCGATTCCGCGGAGTTTTCGTCACCGCCGCCCCCCGCCCGCTACCCCTGCAGATTCAGCGAGCCACTGGAGGCCGCGGGCGAAGCGTCGGCCGCGAGCGAGAAGTTGGGGGCCGGCGGTCCACTGGCCGCGGCCTGCGGGCGGCGGCTTTGGGCGGTGCAGACTTCCGCCCACGTGCCCTGCTCGATCCGGAGGATTTCGGCGATTTGCCGCCACGACTGCGGGTCGCTTGCCACTTCGGCCTTGCCCACCAGATCGGAAGAGCACACGTCTGAACTCCAGTCACTCCGGAGAATCTCGTAT
>CAYNVI010000562.1:0-3316 GCA_964400585.1 uncultured Pirellulaceae bacterium
TGGCCAGCCCCCACGGTGGAACTGGACCCGCCAGCTTTGGGCCTCAGCCTGTGGGGCCGCCATCGCCCAGCCGCAGCAGGTGAGCGCCAGGACCATCCCGCGAGACAAGAAAGAGAAAAGCATGGGTCGGATCTCCGAAACACAAAGAGGGGCAACTCGGATCGATTGGAAAGAGGACGCTTTCCCGGCAAGGGACGCTTCCAGCTAGCTTCAAGGCAGCCGCTGTGCCAAATGGCTTGTTCGGCGAAAAGGCAAGGTTTCTGCGGCCCTTCGCTGATGGGGCTGTCGTCGAATCGACGGCACGGCCGTCTCGGAATGACGACAGCGTCTGGGGAACTCCAACCGGTATCTGGTGGAACAGCCAAGGGCGTTCTACAACCAGAATTGTCTCTCCTCGTCCTTCTACCTTTCCTCCGAAGGCAATTTTGCCATGCCCTCGCCCGACTCGGTCCTGTCACGACTCCTGGAGCCTTTCGGCGAAGTGATCGCGCAGCGGCGTGTGGCGGGCGGGTGCATCAGCGAGGCCTGCCGCGTCGATTTGCAACCGCACGACGACGGCCCGGCGACGCTCTTCGTCAAAAGCAATCAAGCCGATTTTTTGGACAATTTCCACTGCGAAGCGGAAGGGTTGCGGCAGCTGGCCGAACCTGGCGTGATCCGCGTGCCACAGCCGCTCCAGTGCCGGCGATGGGAAGGACGGGCGTGGTTCGTCAGCGAGTGGATCGAGTCGTCGCGGGAGGGTGGTGGGGGCGAAAGGGACGGCCTTTTTTTTCGCCGGTTCGGTCGCCAACTAGCCCAGTTGCATCGCCGCACACGCGGGGAAGCGATCGGGCTCGACCACGACAATTACTTGGGCGCAGCGCGGCAACCGAATCCGCCGAGTGCCGACTGGGTCAGTTTTTTCCAGGAACAACGGCTCGGCTTTCAGCTTCGCTGGGCCGTCGATCAGGGACGCGCCGATCCTGCGACTCACCAAGGCCTCGAACGTCTGATCGACCGCTTGCCGGAGCTGCTCGCCGGCCGCGAGCCCGCCACCAGCCTGCTGCACGGGGACCTCTGGAGCGGCAATTATTTGAGCGATTCGGCGGGCCAGCCGGTGATCCTCGATCCGGCCATCTACCGCGGCTGCCGGGAGGCCGAATTCGGCATGTTGCAGCTGTTCGGAGGCTGCCCCTCGGCGTTCGACGAAGCCTATCAGGAAACCTGGCCGTTGCCGCCTGGCTGGCAGCGCCGCGTCCGCATCTACGTGCTCTATCATCTGCTCAACCACCTCAATCTCTTCGGGGGCGGCTACGCGGGCCAGTGCCGAGCGACGACGCGAGAGATCCTGGCCGCTCCTTGAACCCTCCCTTCAGAAAGCCGCAAACGGTCCATCTCCAGCGGCGTCCATCTCCAGCGGGGTCAGAGCCTTGGTGCTCGGCTAACGACCCTTCTTGCCCGGTCTTCCTGCGATGCCCAGACTTCGCAGTGTGTGAAAGCCGTCCATGCGGGAGGGCACTGACCCCGTTTGAGAGAGGTCGATGGAGATGTGGTTACCCTGCTTCTCTAGGTTGTGTGTTTGGCCCTTGTGCGTCAGGCTCGCTAGCCTTCCTGCTCACAAAGGCACTGACCCGTTTGTGAGACCGACCCGTTTGTGAGACCCGTTTGTGAGTGGGCGAGTCGGCGGGGAATGGCTGGCTGGCCTCGGATACGCTTGGCCAAATCGGGGGTGGACCGAGGGGTTTCGCCGACGACTCGCGGGAACGCTGGGGTGGGGGGACCGGGCTGGCGGTTGGGGGGGCGGGCCCCCGCTACATCAATGGCGTCAGGCGGCTAGAATGCGAGGCTCTCGCATGCCGTTCCGGCCGCTTCCTCTCCCTTTTTTCCGCCTGGTTCGGTTCCGACGCTGCAGGTCGTCGCGACGGCGGACCGACAAGCCCTCGATAGAGCCCACCATGACTGCTAACGCGTCGAAGATTGTGTACACCAAGACGGACGAAGCCCCCGCCTTGGCGACTCGTTCGCTCCTCCCCATCCTCCGCACCTATACCCAGCCTTCCGGGGTCGAGATCGAGGAGAAGGATATCTCGCTGGCAGGCCGCATCCTGGCCCAATTTCCCGACCGGCTGACGGCCGCCCAGCAGCAGAGCGATGCCTTGGCCGAGTTGGGCGAATTGGCCAAAACGCCGCAGGCAAACATCGTCAAGTTGCCGAACGTCAGTGCTTCGATTCCTCAGCTGACCGCGGCCATCCGCGAATTGCAAACGCAGGGGTTCGACCTTCCTGATTTCCCCGATGAGCCGCAAACCGACGCCCAGCGAGCGATCCGCGATCGCTACGCCAAGGTCCTGGGCAGCGCCGTCAATCCGGTCCTCCGCGAAGGCAATTCCGATCGTCGGGTCGCCGCTCCGGTCAAAGAATTCGCTCGTAAACACCCCCACTCGATGGGGGAGTGGACCGCCGATTCCAAGTCGCACGTCGCCCACATGGAACGTGGCGACTTTTTCGGCAGCGAGCAATCGTATGTGTTGCCGGCGGCCGCCACGGTGAAGATCGAGCTGCAGTCGCCCGCTGGCGGCGTCCAGGTCCTGAAAGACAAGCTGACGTTGCAGCCGGGGGAAGTGATCGACGCGGCGGTGATGAGCCGCCGCGCCCTGCGTGCCTTCCTGGCTAAGCAGATCGAAGCAGCCAAGGCCGAGGGCGTGCTGCTGTCGCTCCATCTCAAGGCGACGATGATGAAGGTCTCCGATCCGATCATCTTTGGGCATGCCTTGAGCGTTTTCTTCGCCGAGGTCTTCGCCAAATATGAGGAGCAATTCGAGCAGTTGGGCGTCGATCCCAATAACGGCTTGGGAGCGCTCGAAGATCGCTTGAAACAGTTGCCCGCCCCGCAGCGGGCCGAAATCCAAGCCGACCTGAAAACGGTCCAGCAGCAGCGTCCCGAACTGGCGATGGTCGATTCGGACCGCGGGATCACCAACCTGCACGTGCCCAGCGATGTGATCATCGATGCTTCGATGCCCGCGATGATCCGTGCCGCCGGTCAGATGTGGGGTCCCGATGGCAAACTGCACGACACCAAAGCGATCATCCCTGACCGCTGTTACGCTGGCGTCTACCAGGCGGCCATCGATTTCTGCAAGGAACATGGGGCCTTCGATGTCGCCACCATGGGGTCGGTGGCCAATGTCGGCCTGATGGCCCAGAAAGCCGAAGAGTACGGCTCGCACGACAAGACGTTCGAGATCCCTCACGAAGGCAGCGTGCGGGTGGTCGACGAGGCCGGCAAGGTGCTGCTGGAACATGCGGTGGAGGAAGGCGACATCTGGCGGATGTG
>CAYNVI010000563.1:0-3311 GCA_964400585.1 uncultured Pirellulaceae bacterium
GACGACCGACAAACTGGCGAGCAACGAGAACGCCAGCACCAGGCCCCACTGCCATGTCGGAAACGTCCGCCAGCGATAAGCGATCACCAGCAGGGCGACACCGACCAGGCTTAATGCCAGCCAAGGGATCGCGGTCAGCCATTGGTAGGCCTGTTCGAGGTCGCCGCTCAAGTCGCCGCTCAAGTCGCCGCTCAAGTCGCCGCTCAAGTCGCCGCGGAAGTCTTCGTTCAATGAATCGCATCTCCTGCTGGCGGCCGCCGGCCACCGGTCGGGAAGGCGGAGCCAACCGCTTCCCCCGATTGCTTTCGGACAAGGTTATTCAGGCGCTATCCGGCTAGGACAAGGCCACCGTCACCGTCTTGGATTCGGTATAGGCCTTCAGCCCCTCTTCGCCGAGCTCCCGTCCGTAGCCACTCATTTTGAATCCGCCAAAGGGTGCCGCCGCATCGAAGGCATCGTAGCAATTCACCCAGATCGTACCGGCCCGTACCTTCGCGGCGAAATGATGGGCTTTGCTGATATCCCGCGTCCAAACCGCCGCGGCCAACCCATAGCAGGTATCGTTGGCGCGGCGAATCATTTCCTCCGGATCCTCAAACTTCAAGACGCTGAGGACCGGTCCAAAGATCTCGTCGCGGGCGATCGCCATCTCGTCGGTCACCGCGTCAAAAATGGTCGGCTGCACGAAGTAGCCACGCCCGCCCACCCGTTCGCCTCCGGTGACGCAGCGTGCCCCTTCCTGCCGGCCTTTTTCGATGTACGACATGACTTTGTCGAATTGCGCCTGATCGACCTGCGGCCCCTGTTCCGTCTCGGCCGCGAAGGGATCGCCCACGCGCCGTTTTTCGGTGAGCGTCTGTAGCTTTTCGACAAAGGCATCGTGGATCGAAGCTTCGACAAACAGGCGACTGCCGGCGCAACAGCATTGCCCTTGGTTCAGATACAGCCCGACGTAGGCTCCTCGCACAGCCGCGTCGAGGTCGGCATCGGCGAGGACCACGTTGGGGCTTTTGCCACCGAGTTCAAAAGTGAGGCGTTTCAGCGTCTCGGCCGAATCGCGGGTGATCGTTTGCGCCGTGGTATGCTCGCCCGTAAAGGCGACCTTGTCGATCAACGGATGTTTGACCACGGCCGCCCCGGCGGTTGGCCCGAAACCCGGCACGACGTTGATCACCCCATCCGGGAAGCCGACCTCTTGCGCCAGCTTCGCCATCCGCAAGCAGGTCAGCGGCGTCTGCTCGGCCGGCTTCATCACGATCGTGCAACCGGCGGCCAGGGCCGGCCCCCATTTCCACGAGGCCATCAACATCGGGAAGTTCCAGGGGATGATCTGCCCCGCCACCCCGACCGGTTCCCGGCGGGTGTAGCAGAGGAAATCGCCCCGCATCGGAATCGTGCTGCCTTGGATTTTGTCCGCGTAGCCGGCGTAGTACCGGAGCACGTCGATGACCAACGGGATGTCGATATGGCGGCTGTCTTTCAGCGGCTTGCCGTTGTCCAACGTTTCGAGGGCTGCCAAGGCGTCGATCTCGGCTTCCAGCCGGTCGGCCAGCCGATACATCAAGCGTCCGCGGTCGGCCGCATCCATCCGAGACCAGGGCCCTGAATCAAAGGCTTGACGGGCAGCCCGGGCCGCCCGATCGATGTCTTCGGCGTCCCCTTCGGCCACCTGAGCGATCTCCTGTTCGGTCGCGGGGTCGATCGTGGCAAACGTCTTTCCGCTCGCCGCCGGCACCCACTGACCGCCGATAAAACATTCGGTCTGTTCGATTTGGATTTCGTTGCGGGGGGATGGCACGGTGGTAGCCATGGCAAGGCAACTCCGGGAAGAAGAAGGAGGTCCAAAAGACAAGGCGACCCGTCGCCTCGACAGGTCGAACGTCGAACGTCGCAGGGCCTACAGCGAGCCCCATTGTAGGGCCTGGGCAGTACGCTCGCAGCCACGGCGGACCCCTGCAGCCGACCGCGGGAGGCCGCCACCGGGGAGGGCTGGTGAACCAGCGTTGTTTGTGTCACAAAACGGTTCGCGGTGGCCCCGCACCAGCCTCGCTGCCGCTCGCTTCCCCGACCCGTTGCCTTCCCCGACCCGCTGCTCGCTGCTCACCGTACCCCGATCGATCATGGAACAAAGCTTTCTCGCCTGGCTGCGTGGACGGCAGCAGACGTTACCTCAGGTCGCCGTCGGCATCGGCGATGACGCGGCGATCCTCGATCCTCCGGCAGGTCAGCTGGTACTGGCCAACGACGGGATCGTCGATGGCGTCGACTTCCTGTCGGACCACCATGCGTTGGCCGATATCGGGCACAAGGCGTTGGCGATCAATCTAAGCGACCTGGCGGCGATGGGGGCGGAACCGGTCGCCTTGTTGGTCGACCTGTCGCTGCCCGAAACCGACGCGACGCAGACGGCTGCCGGCGTGTACGAAGGCATCCTCGCCACCGCAGCAGCCCACCAGATGGCGATCGCCGGTGGCGACCTGACGGTCTATCGAGGACCGTTGGCGATCTCGATCACCGTCGTCGGCCGGGTCCCGACCGGCCAAGGCTGGCTGCGGAGCGGAGCCCAGGCGGGCGATGCGATCCTGGTCACGGGGGCTTTTGGCGGCAGCATCCTGGGCCGCCACCTCCAGGTCGAACCCCGCGTCGCCGCCGCCCGTGCCCTCCGCGGAACGATCGCGATCCGAGCGGCGATCGACGTCAGTGACGGCCTCTCACTCGACCTCGATCGGCTCTGCGCCGCCAGCGGCGTGGGCGCCGAACTCGACCTGCAGGCGATCCCGATCCATGCCGATGCCCATCGGCTGGCGGCAGAGCGGCAGACCGACCCCTTGCAACACGCCCTCGGCGACGGGGAAGACTTCGAGCTGATCCTCACGGTCCCTGCAGAGGAACTGAGCCGTTTGGGCCAACTCGACTGCGGCGTCCCGCTCACGCAGATCGGCACCTGTACCGCCCGCACCGGCCTCTGGTATCTCGAGCAGGGCCGGCACGTGCGGTTATCCCCCAGCGGATACGTGCACGGCGAGCACTAAACGCTCCCCTCGCTTAGGCTGAACCCTCCCAGGGGGCTCACTGTTCCACACAAGTCGGCCTTGCCGACCCTTGCTCCCTCTCCCCCGTGAGAAACGACCTCCGTTGGCTTTCCATCTCGCGAGACATTGCGGTCGTTTCTCATGGGGGAGAGGGTTGGGGTGAGGGGGCATCACATGAGGGGCCACAACTTATGGCGGAACTAGCATTTCATCAACGGTTTTCTGGAAAAACACCTCTTCTGGTCAGGCAGCACCGACCTCCGGCGCGCCCCCTCACCC
>CAYNVI010000564.1:0-3306 GCA_964400585.1 uncultured Pirellulaceae bacterium
GCGCGTAGCTACTCTGCGTCCACTCCCAGACATTCCCGGCCAGCTGCTGAAGTCCGCCCGGGGAAGCGGCCGCTCGCTCGGTGTCGGCAAACCGCGGACGGATCACGCTCCCTTCCTCCCACAGCGGATCGGCAAACGGCCCCGCAAGCGGTGCCTCGGCTTCGCTCGCGAAAGCGTTGGCTGCCCGGGCGGCCCGCTCCCATTCGGCCTCGGTTGGCAGCCGCGCCCGGGCCCAGCGGGCGAAGGCGTCGGCTTCGAAGTAACTGACGTGAGTGACCGGACGACAGGGGTCGAGGGATTCCATCCCGCCCAAGGTGAATTCCCGCCATCCCGCCCCGTCGGTTTGCCAGTACAGCGGTGCCGTCCAACCCTCGTCCTGGCACTGCTGCCAACCGAGCGAAAGCCACAACTCGGGACGCGTGTAGCCCCCGTCCTCGATGAACGCCAAGTATTCGCCGACCGAAACGGGACGACTGGCCAAAGCGAATGCTTCGATAAAGACGCGATGCGACGGCGATTCGTTGTCGTACGCGAAGCCTTCCCGGCGATGCCCGATCTCGTGCAATCCTTCCGCAAACTCCACCCACTGCTGCGGCGCCGGGGCGGTTGTCTCGCCCGCTCCAGCGGACATCAAAGCGGGCGCTAAGGGGTTGCAGGAAAAGGCGTGCTTGATGTCGGTCAGCATCAGTTCTTGATGCTGCTGTTCGTGATGCAAACCGATCTCCAGCACGTCCAAGGCTGCGGCCGTCGGCGCTGCCTCCAGATACTCCAGGACCGCCTGATCGATCGCCTTCCGATAATCCCCAACTTCCGCCACCGTCGGTCGCGAGAGGAGACCGCGGCGGGCTTGCGGGAACGGTTCGCCCACGGTGTTGTAATACGAATTGAACAGCGCCTCGGCCTGGGGGAACGGCGAGCGGTAATCGGCGTGCGCCTGCAGCAAGAATTGCGAAAAGAACCACGTCGTATGCGCCAGATGCCAGCGGATCGGACTGGCCGCGGGCATCGACTGCAGGACGCAATCTTCGGGCTCCAACGGTTCGGCGATCGCTTCGCTAAAGCCGCGCACCCGGCGGTAGCGGCTTTGTAAGGCTTGGCGACGGCTCGCCAAGGCGGATCCGCTGGGGGCGGCGACAGAGAGGGACGAAGCAGGCATGAGCTTTCCTTTCAAAGCGGATCGAATCCCGGAGGCCGTGTTCCTGGAGGCCGTCTCTTCACAGCCAGGCTGCGAGCGCTGTCGTTACTGATTCATCACGTTTTCGGTTCATCACTCTTCAAAACGATTGTGTGGCGTCGTCAATGCGACCGCGATCACCGTCCCACCAGCCACGCCAGGGCTTCATGCAAAGCGCGGCTGACGCTTTCCACTCCCCCCGAATCGGGAATCCATTGCCGCGGCGTCCAACGTTGGTCGGGCGAACCGCGGCGAAAACAACAGGGCAGGGGAGTGAAAGCGAGATCCTGGGTGCCGGCCAGGCGGAGGGCCCGCCGCATGTGGGAAGCGCTGGTGATCATCCCCACCGCCGACCGCCGCCCCGCCGCCCCGCCCGGCGGCGAGCTCCTCAGCACCCCGGGCGTCGGCCCCGCGGCCTCCCGAAAGGCGTCCGGGGGGTCTCGGAAAAACTCCGCCAGGGACTGCATCTCCTGTGCCGTATTTTCCCCCGGCACCTGAAAAACCACCTCTGGCGGCACCCCGACCGATTCGAGCAAGGCGGCGCCGACCCGCGACGGGTCGCCCGGCCCCAACGGGGAACGGCCGGTGGTGATGATCGTCCGCGTCTGGCCGGCGTGCCACAATTGGGCGGCGGAGAAGACGCGTTGGCCATCACCGGAAAGTTCGGGGCGGTTGAGCGGATCGAGCCCCGCGCCCCCTCCCAAAACGATCACGGCGGCCAAGGGATCGCGGGCGGAAGCCGGCACCTCCCGCGGCAGGACCTCGGTCCACCGCGTCGCCCAGCCAGGAACGGGCGCGGCGAACAACAGCAGCATCGCGGCCCAGAGTCCGGCCCACAGCAGCGCCGCCGCCCGCTGACCCGCCGCCGCGCTGCCGATCGCCGCTGCCAAGACCAGCAACCAAGCCACGCCGACCGGCATCGCCAACTCGGTCGCGGCCCGTTGAGCTTCACTGATCCCGACCGTGCTCCAGGCCGCCAGCGGAAAGAGGGCGGCGACCGCCAAGGTGCCCAGGATGGCCAGCAACCAGGCGGGGAAATGTCCCCGCGGAGGCGGGGCGAAATGATCAGGCATCGGACAGCAGGCTCCAGGAGGTTCGCATCGCGGGGCGGCCAGCCGACCCGGCCAGGCCCCCCGGCGACCCATTCTAGCCGTCGATCCTGCGACACCCTCCCCCCTGGCTCAGTGTTCCACACAAGTCGGCCTTGCCGACTCTTGCTCCCTCTCCCCCGTGAGCAACGACCTCCGTTAGCTTTCCATCTCGCGAGACATTGCGGTCGTTTCTCATGGGGGAGAGGGGACCAGGAAACAGCCTCCTCAGAGATGTGTATAACAACCAGCCCGGCGGGAGGGTGTCGTTGGTCAGGCTGGATTGTGTAGGCACCAAGGCCCTCCTGGCGGATCGACATCATCACGCCGAGTGCGCCTCGGCTTCACCCCTCACCCCTCACCCCTCGCTCCTCCTTCCTCGCTCCCGGATCTTGCTGGGTTTCCGCCCGCCGAGATGGTATCCTGGGAACGCACTTCTCTTGTCGGCCCGGCTGGGGCGCGATGTCTACGAAACCGAGGATTTGGCCATGACCGGCGTAACCAAAGACTTTACCGACCTCCTCCTCCAAGAAGGGGTGATCAGCCTCGATCAGCTCAGCGAAGCCGAAAAGATGGCCGCCGAGCTCAGCGATACCGTCGCCGAAGCCTTGGTCAAACTGGAATACGCCACCCCGGATGAAGTGGCCCGGGCGGTGGCCCGCTTCCACCATGTCGAATACGTCGACCTCCGCGAACGGCGGATTCCCGAAGAGATCATCGAACTGGTTCCCGAATCGGTCGCCCGCGAAAATAAAGTGATCCCGATCGAAGCCGAAGATGGCTCGCTGAAGGTCCTCCTCTCCGACCCCTTCGACCTGGAGACGACCGAAAAGCTGCGGTTCATCCTCAACCGCAAAATCGAAACCGCCCTCGCCCCCCGGGAATCGATCCAGGAGGCGATCAACCAGTACTACGGGCAGGTCGAAGGGGAATCGGCCGACTCGATGCTGCAAGAATTCACCGACACGGCGATCGACTTCACCGAAACCTCCGAAGCGGAGGATAGCGGCAGCTCGGAAGAGACCGACGAGAGCAGCCCTCCCG
>CAYNVI010000565.1:0-3303 GCA_964400585.1 uncultured Pirellulaceae bacterium
CCGAAACCGTTTCCGCAGGACTTTCACGGCGAAGATATCCTGCCCGCGGGTATCGACATCGCCTTCCTGCAAGTCGCTCGTTTTCACGGCCCGGTAGACCCGCGCGAACGTCCCCGCCCCGATCAGGTACAGGACTTTGTAGTTGCCGTAGAAATAGCCTCCGCGGTCGCCCCGCAGCAATTTTTCGGTCTGCAGGGTGGTCAGCACGCTGCGCCGCTGCATCACCCGGACGATGTCCTCCAGCGACGAATCCCCGGCTCCCAGCTCGGCCCGTGCTTGTTCCACCGTCAGACGATCGGCCAGACCGACATCGACGATCCGCTGCATGAATTGTTCAGGGCTCGGCTGGTTCATTCCGCTCAAGGGGGCAACAAGGCGCGTGACAAGCACGTTCAAGGAGGCGGCAGCGAACTCCACCGGCTCGTCAACGAAAGGCCGGGGGCTAGCGCCCACCCGTTCACGAAAAGTGGCGTTGTAACGCTAGTTTAGCCAGCCGGTCCCCGATCCCCAAGCGAAACCTACCGGACGCGTCACCTGCCGGAAGAATGCGGCTGCTGCCGGAGGAATCCGAGGAAAACCTGCCGGAGGCGACCACTGCCGCGAGCGCCTTTATTCGCCTCGCAGCTCTTCGATCTCTTGCTTCAACGCGTCCCGTTCGCGGCGTGTCGCTTCCAGATCGAAGATCAGGTACTTCATGTCGAGCCGCAATTGCGAGAGGGCTTCCTGCACCAGGTTCAAAATCCGCCGCCGACGGGTGCTGCACTCGACCACCCGGTCGACCGCCGGCTGGAGCGACTGACGGTAGGCTTCGGGAAGGGCTTCGACCGCCTGCATCATTTCCTTCAGCTCGACCGGGATTTCATCGTTCGTCTGGACGTCGACGCGGGCGGCATTGTGAGCGTCATTGTGAGCGTCATTGTGAGCGGCATTGTGCATTCAAGAACTCCGAGCGAGTTGAGGAAAAAGCGGGGTCAGTGAGTGACTGTGGGGGGAACTCTTTGCAGGTCGGGTGCCGCTTCCCTGGCCCTGGCTTCCATTGCCAACCCTAAGTCCTTTCAAAGCAACATCTTACAAAACAAAACTGGAGGGCGTTGCGAATTCTCCCCTGTGGCAAACGAGCAACACGATCGACCTTGACCGAAACCGCTAAACCACGTATTGACATTGGGTTAGGTCGCTTTCGCAGCGGTTGGTGCGGAAACGCCTCACCCGTTGCCTCCAAACCACTTTCACCGAACCTCCGTATTCTCTCCCCGCCGTGTCGCTTGGTCAACGAAACCTGCCGTCCCCACCAAGCGTTGTCGCGGATTCGCCGCCGCCGACGACAGTTGGGGATCGAGGATCGAACAGGAAAGGAGAAGCGGTTGCGAGAAGCCTGGCGGCTTCCCCTCGGCCAGCGACCGGTGCGGCCTTGCCCTCGGCGCGAGGCGGCTTCGTCTCCTCGCGCCGCCTGCCCCGGATCGCCTGGTCCTTGCTCGCCTGGTCCTTGCTGGCTTGGTCCTTGCTGGCTTGGCCCTTGCGCACCCGGTCCCGGACGGCTGGGGTCCTGACCGCCTGGCCCCTGATCGCTTGCGGTTGGATTTTCCTGGCCGGGATAAGCCCGGCCGCCGCCGAGTGGTTTGATGCCGCCGACCGCCTCCCTTCGCGGTGGCGTTTGGGCGACCATGACTGCGGGGCGCGGCTTGCCGGCAGTTCGATCGATCCGGCCGGCGGGCACGACCGGCGGGCCTGCGAAGCGATCCAGGTCAGCGCGGGCCACGGCTCGCGGCTACTGCTCGCCTATCGACTCCCTCCCTCGCGGATCATCCGCGAACTGCAAGCCTCCGTGTGGATGCGGGCCGCCGAGCCGGGAGGACGGATCGGCTTCCGCATCCAGTATCCCTACCTCCGCGATGCCGGAACCGGCCAAGCCGTGACCACGGTCGTGTTCGGCGAATCCTATCGCCGGGGGGGCGTCTGGCAGGCTTTGCAAATCAGCTCGATCCAAGCAGGGATGCGCGCTCGCGAGAACGCGTTGCGGGTCGAGTACGGTGCCCAGAGCGACCTGCGAGATGCCTTCGTCGACGCCTTGGTCGTCGATGTCTACCACGGCCCCGGCCAGCAAACGGTCTACCTGGATGACGTGCGGGTCGAGCAGATGGTGCCGGTCGGCAGCGTCGGCGGGGCGGCCGCTTCGGCCCAGCCCCCCGCCGCCGCCACCCGCACCACCGATGCCCGCCGCGCCGCCTCCGCAACCACACTTCCGGCGGCCCCGTCCCCGGCGCTGTTTCCAGGAGGACGGCTATGGCGGATCATCGAACACAACGGCGAGCCGCTGGAGTGGCTGCAGACGCTCGGCTTCAACGCCGTGCTGCTGTCGCAACCGCCCACCGCGGAGATTTTACGGGAGGCCAGCCAAGCCGGGATGAAGCTTTATGCGCCGCCACCGACGACGCTGCAGCCAGCGATCGAACCGCTTCTGGAACCGGTGGCGGGCTGGTACCTAGGCACTTCGCTAGACGCCACGGCCTGGGCGGAAACGGACCGGAGCGTCGATCGACTGGAAAGGCTGCCGCCTCTTTGGCAACGGCCGCTGCTGGCCGCCCCGGTCGAGCAGTGGAGCCGCTACGCGACCCGGCTGACCGGGATGCTGTACGATCTGCCGCCTCCCTTGGTCGGCCTCTCCGGCGACGAAGAATCGGGTTGGCTGGGCGAGCAGATCCAGCGGACACGGCGTCCCCTGCCGGTCGCCGTCGGGATCCCCACCGGGCCCCCGGCCCAGCTGATCGAACAATTGACGGCGATGGCCCGCTCGGTCGGGGCCCCCCGCGAACAGACGTACCCTTGGCATCCGCTCTGGCTGCAGACCGTCCGCGCTTTGGAGCACGCCCCGCAAGCGGTCGTCTTTCGTTCGCGGCGCTCGCTGACCAGCGGCGGCCTGGCCGACCAGCGCCGCGCGCTGGCCCTGGGCTACATCAACCGGATGCTGCAGTTGCTCGGCCCCTTGGTCGCCGCCGGTTCGCCAGGAGAGCCGCTCGTCTGCCGCGGGGCTGCCTACCGCGGCCGCCAACTGCGACTGGGCGACAGCCAGTTGCTGCTGCTCTCGACGACGCAGACATCGACCACGGGACTGCGGGCCGGCGACGGCGAAGTGCTGGAGATCGAGTTGCCGCCGGGCAGCCCCTCCCAATTCGCCTGGCGGCTGGGGAGCTTTCACCCCGCACGGCTCGAACTGCAGCAGACCCCGCAAGCGACCAGCTTGCAGATCGTCGCCCCCGATGTCACCGAATGGATCGTCGTCTCCGAGGACCCCTCGCTGGGAAC
>CAYNVI010000566.1:0-3300 GCA_964400585.1 uncultured Pirellulaceae bacterium
GGTCGTAATCGCCGCGGAAGAAGCTTTCAAGCGTCGATTCGATGCCGTCGGCGATCAACGCATACGAATTCCCGAGCACCCCTCCCAAGATCTTCACCGCCGCCAGCACGCTGCTGGCAATAATCCCCCACACGGTCGCGCGGGATCCCTGCGTCGCCGAATCGACGAGTCGTTCACGCGTCTTGTCCAGGGACATGGCGGCTATCCAGAAAGACGACTTTTGAGCCCCCGAGCGGGACGCCGCAGGAGCGGACGCCCCCCCAAGACCGAGTGGGGCGGGGACCACGTGGACGAGATGCCGTCGTCCAATGGCTCCGCTTCGACGAACGCGGAACGCGGCGGCGACGTCGCAGCCCGCCGAAAAAAGCCGCCCTTAGCGCGCAAGTTCGACCGGCCCCGGGCTCTCGTTCCTTACCTCCGGTGCCCGTTGCCTCGGCTACCAGGAAACTTAGCACACCTCTGACTGGGCCCATTCCCAAGTCAGTATAGATGCAGCGTCGGTCACCTCACCAGCGGTTACCCGCGCAGGAAATCTCGCCCTCGCTCTCACCAGGTATCATGAATACGCCCTTGACCTCGATGTTGATGTTTCTGATCGCAGCGTTGCTGGGAGCAGTAGGCCAGTTCTTGTACAAGACCGGCGCGGAGCAGGCGAGCGGCGCGCTGCTCCGCGATCTTGCCAATGCACGCCTACTCGCGGGATGGCAGTGGGGCCCCGTTCCCGGAGGCCTCCTCAGCGGCGTCCTGCTGCTATCGCTACTCGGGATGATCGTGACGGCGTGGCGGCGTCTCCGCCACATCACCCACTCGTTGCAGGAGGCGGCGAGATGAATGACGTGCTCCGTCAGCGACTGTTCGGTTCCGCCGTGGAGCTCTGGGATCCAGTCACGCTCTCGATCAGTGGTGCGATTGTCGTTCTGGTCGGACTTTCGGGAGGTCTCCTCTGGCTGCTGCAAAAGCGAAAAATCTTGGCTCCTGAAACGGCTACCGATGCGTTCGGGCGATGGAAATCTTGGACGTGGCTCAGCCTCTGCATGCTCCTGCCGGTGTTGCTCGGCCCCGTCTTCACAATCGCCGCCGTCACGCTGCTCAGTCTCGGCGGCTATCGCGAGTTCGCTCGGGCCACCGGCCTGTTTCGCCACTTCTTGATCTCGACCGCCGTGGTCGCAGGCATCCTGTTGGTGAATTTTGCGGTGCTTGACCACTTCGATCGTCTCTTCTTCGCCACCGCCCCGCTGACGATCGCCCTGGTCACTGTCCTCTCGATCCCCCAAGACCGGCCCACCGGTTACCTGCAACGCATCGCCTTGGGAGCGATCGGTTTCCTCCTGTTTGGCTTTTCTTTTGCCTACATCGGCAACATGACGAACGCCCCCGGCTACCGGCCGTTCCTGCTGCTGATGCTACTGGCTGTTTCGTCGAGCGACATTTTCGCGTATTGCTTTGGCAAAGCCTTCAGCCGCCATCCCCTGCTGCCAAACACCAGCCCTGGAAAGACCGTTGAAAACGCCATGGGCTCCCTTGCCTTGACGACCTTATTGGTAATGGCAGGGGGCCACTTCGTGTTTGCCGGTACCCCGATGGGACTCTGGTATCGACTCTTGATGCTGGGGCTCTTGATCGGGTTCCTGGGACAACTGGGAGACTTGGTTGTCTCCTCGATCAAACGCGATGTGGGGATTAAGGATACGGGGGTACTGATCCCGGGACACGGTGGCTTGCTCGACCGTTTCGACAGCCTGCTGCTGGTACCCCCGGCCGTCTATCACTTCCTTTCTCTCCATCTGGGTCCGCTCGGAGAGGAAACGCCCGCGCGGATCCTGACGGGAGGTTAAGCACGCCATGGTCGAGTGGAAATACGACAAAGCACGCGATCTCGCGTTGCCTGCTGTCGATCGGTATCGCAGCCCGCTCCGCGAAGGGGGGCTGATGGAAAGCATGGCGCGCACGATTTGGTGGAGCAGCCTGCGTTTCTCGTTTACCTGTTTGCATCGCCTCTCCTACCACGGGCGGGAGCATCTTCCGGCGCGGCCACCCTTTGTGGTCGTGGCGAATCATCAGAGCCATCTCGATGCGTTGGTCATCGGTGCCGGGATACCGCTTCGCTTCCGCGACCAGCTGTTTCCGCTGGCCGCCGGTGACGTCTTTTTCGAGACGCTTCCGCTGGCTGCCTTCTCTGCCATCGCCATGAACGCGCTGCCGGTTTGGCGCAAGAAGGGTGGCCGGCATGGGCTGAAAGCCCTCCGCGAACGGGTGCTGCAAGACGAAGGGCTGTTCATCCTGTTTCCCGAAGGGACCCGCAGCCGGACCGGAGAGCTGGGAGCTTTTCGTCCGGGGATCGGGATGCTGGTCGCCGAAACCGACGTGCCGATCGTCCCCTGCTGGATCGAGGGAACCTTTCGCGCCTTCCCTCCGCAGCATTATTTCCCCCGCCCGACAAAGATCTCGGTACGCTTCGGAAAGCCTTTCGACTGCTCGCAAATCGTGAATCGCCGCAAGGGCTGGGAACAAATCGCCGAACAAGCCGCGACGGCCGTCCAAGCCCTGGCAGATTCGCCCGGGGCGCCGCAGCCCACCGCCTCCCCGCGCTGATCTCCCCACCCCTGACGTTCCCTCATGGCCTCTCGCCGCGATCACCCGAATCCCCCAGGCCTGTTTTCGAAGCCGCACCGAGCCTCTCATGAAGCCCTTCAAACTGATCGCCCTGATCTCCGCCTGCTGCGCGTTGGCCATGCTTGGTCTGTTGCTGCTGACCAGCCCGCTGCTGCATTCTCCATTCCAGGCAGACGATTGGGCGGCCTTACTGCTGTGGACGTTCGGGGCCGAAGCGGTCGCCGCGACAGCGATCACCTGGATTCTGGCTTGCTGTAAGCTAGGCGCGCGATTGGGGTACGATCTTTATGCGGGGCTGCTGCTGCTGATCCCGGTCGTCAATCTGGTGGTGTTCGTCGCTTGGGCCTTTCGAGTCTCGCCCCGCGAACAAGAACTCCGTCGCTTGAAAAAACGTCTCGCCAACGTCGACCGTTGGTAGGTTGGTCCTGGCGTGGCCCAGCCTCGCATGAGGAGTCTCGGATGCAACACGAATCGACCGACTGGGCGCGAGCCTACTGGGTCTTGGTTGTGAACGAAATCCTGATCACCGGCCTCTTGAGTCTGCTTGCCTCGGCCCTGGTTTGCGAATCCCACCGCGTCTGCCGGGCTGCCTCGCTGGAACTGCCCGCGACCTCGGAGTGGCGTTTGCACCATCTCCAATCCCCCCAGGAAAACGCATGCCTCGTCTCCTCGGCAAACTATTCTTGG
>CAYNVI010000567.1:0-3299 GCA_964400585.1 uncultured Pirellulaceae bacterium
ACCTGTAACCTTCGGTTCCGTAGACCGATGCTCTATCCAATTGAGCTAGGGGTGCAGACCATCCGACCGCAGGGATCCGCCGATCAGAGGAAGTAGGATTTTACCGGGCTACGGTTCGCTTGCAAGGGCACTCGAGGAGGACCGTGCGTTTGTTTTCGGCTGCCCGTGGCGTCGGCTTGAGCCGCGAACGGGGACTTTTTGAGACGCCCGAGCCTCGATCCCCCCGAGCGGATTACTCCCAGCGACAGAGGGCTTCGATCCGCCCGGCCGAGCCGTCACGGAGCCAGCCGTCCAGCTGGGCCGGATGCTTCAGCTGCTGCCCGCGGACCATGGGCACGACGAAGAAACCGCTGGCGATCTCCGGGAGGGCCGTCATGTCCCCCCACAATTTTTCGAACTGGGCGACCGGGAAAATGTCTTCCTGCCCATGCCCCCAACGTTTCTTGACTTCTTTGATCGTTACGTACGTCGGCATCCGTTGAGCCATCCGCCGCACCGCTTGCGCTACCCGTTGCCGATCCCCCAGGCTGCTGCGATCGAGACCGAAGGCTGCCAACAAACGGTCGATCCCGATCCAAGTGGTCAGCGAATTGTAGTAGGACAAACCGAATTCGACCGCTTCGTCAGGGAGGGCGAGGCCTTCAACCAGTTGCGGCCGGCCGTTGATCCGCGCTAAACCACCGCCCCGGTCTTCCAAACGACGCGCAATCACTTCGAAATTGAGATCGCGACCGCTGGCGATGTGCTGGCCCAGCACCGCAGGGTCGAGGTTGGCTCCCAGGGTGTCGATGTTGTGAAGCAACAAGTACTGCAACGTCGGTTGCTGCTGAAGCAGTTCATGCAGGACGCCATTTCGCAACAGATTGGGGATCTCAAACCAGTGGCCCACCGGATGGAGGCATTGCAGCGGCGTATTGTCGGTGTAGTCGCTTGCCTCGCCGCTCCGTTCGGCCCACTGCAGCATCGCCGCCCGCGCGCTTTCCCGTACCTTCTGCTGCTGTTCGTCGAGCACCTGCTGAGCGACTTCCTCCCAGGCGAAGCGAAGATCGCGGACGGTAGGAACCATCCGCAGCCCCACCGAGAGCCCGGGGGAGACGCGGACTTGCAGCGGTGAAAAACCGAAATGCTCGGCCTGCTTTAAGGCATTCCGGATCGGTTGTTCGGTCATGTAGCCGGTGGTGACGATATGCGGGACCGCCGTCTGGTACCGTTCGGCGGACCAACGCGTCTTCGCCAGATGCACTTCCAGAAAGCTGCGATGGCGTCCGGCAAACTTACAGAAGGGATGGAGGGCTTTGCAAACCCCTGCTCCCTGCGTCCAGCGGCTCCCCACACCCGCGGCGAGGGTCACAACCGCGACCTCCCCACGGCCGATCGCCGCTTCGCCCAGCCGCCGATGCGCGCCAGCGGTGGTGCGCAGGTCATCGACGTCGGCGGCGGTCACATCTTCGATCGTGGTGCTCGGGGGAAGGCGATTTTGGGCCAACCCGATCCGTCCGTCGCGGAGATCACTGCGGATCTGCTCATGCTGCGTGGCGTCGAAGCCATGCTGCCGCAAGCATTCCTCGAGCGAATCGGTCTGCCGGGTCGGCCGTGAACCGCGGGGCAGCAGGCTTTGGATCAGCAGTTGCGATGTGGCCTCGTCCTCCACCGCCGTACGACAGCGTTCCCCGAGCGATTCGAGTTCGGCTCGGGTTTGCCGCGAGATCTGCGTCGCCTCCTCGCGAAGCCATTGGGGCAGCATCAAGGCGTAGTAGCGATCGGGCATCTTCGCGCGGGCGCCACGAAGCAATTGGCAGGCGGTCCCCGCGTCATTGATCGCAAAATCGTATACGACCGGATCCATCGCGAAGGGAAGCGCCGATTCAAGCTGACGCTTGGTGGATTGCATTTTCGCTAACAGCCAGTCTTGTGCGGCCGCTTTGACGGCCGGATCAAAGATGAAGCCCATCCCGCCCCCGGCCATCCCGCCGAGCATCCAAAACCCCCAAAACTGACTTCCATACTGCTTCCGGCACGCCGCGATCAGGGTGTCGGTGAAGTGGTTCGTCGCCCAAGGGATGATCTGCTGCAAGGGGCCTTCGAAGTTGCGGGTGGTGACCTCGCCGATCCGACGGACATCGCCGGCTTCCAATGCGGCGACGACTTCCTCGAAGATCTGGTTGGCAGTCCGCCGGGCTTCCCATTGCGGCTCGTTGCGCAACAGGTAGTGCTCGGTCACCATCTCCAGAATCGGCCCCACATTTTGGGCCATCCCGCCATGGACGAGGACCAAACTTTCTTGCAACCGCTGCCGCGCGGCATCCGAAACCCGCTGGCGATCGAGGACTTCATGGACCGGCATCAGGCAACCGCGACTGACACCATATTCGGGGTCCCCTGGTTGAGCCGACACGCCCATGATCTTTTTGATCCCCGGCCACACCCCGCCCGAATCTTGCCAGCCACCACCGGAGCCTCCCAGCCATTCGCCGAGGATGGCCCGCGCTGCCACGATCCGCCGGTCGGCTTCTTGGAGAGGGCCCGCGAGCGTCTCGACCTGCCCGGTCGCCCGCATGCAGATCGAGATCAAGGAGCCGAGGAGGTTGGTGGAAACCGCGAGCCGCGATCCCTTGGGGATCTCATTCACCTTGCTGACCAGTTCGATTCCGCGGCCCGCTCCCACCAACCGCTGCAACACCGTTTCGATCGGTCCGTCACATCCTTCCAAGCCGAGGGGGACGATGCCGGCGGCGATCAAGGCGGCCTTGAGCAAGCCGAGATGGTCGCGGGCGAAGTCAAACATCTCTGCGATCGAGACGACTTCAGTCGAAGCTCCCAAGTCGACACTGACCAGGCGGAGAACCGGCCGATCGATGACGCGGAAGTAGCTTTCCAGCGGCGGCCGGGGCTGGGGATCGCGACCGCGGACCCCCAGGTCGACCGACACGTTCAGGACGCGGGCTCCTTCGGGAAAATCCATCCCCAAGAAAAAGATATCGCTCCAGGCGCTGTGGGAGAAATCCATCCGCACGGGGGTCTTTTCGACCAAGATCGGCGAGTGCCCGTCGGCCTCGGATAGCCGCAGCAGTTCGCGGCGGACCCGCAAGGGATGATCGTCGGGATGCCCGATCCGGAACATCCAACGATTGCCACGAAAGGAGCGGACGCTGCGACGGACCTGATCGGCCAGCGTTTGAAACGCCAACTGGTGGTAAGCTTCCGCCAGCGCGCTGCTGATCGCATCGTTCGGTCCCGCGGCGGCTTGCCCCACTAAAAAGCGGTCGATCGCCTCGCCGTAACGGCGATGCAATAAATGT
>CAYNVI010000568.1:0-3281 GCA_964400585.1 uncultured Pirellulaceae bacterium
CGACCGCCACGGAGGCCCCGAAGGCCCGCCGATCGAAGAGCAAATCCTCGGAATGGTGATCACCGGCGAGCTGAACTTGTCTCGCTGGGACCAGGAAGTCCGCCGGAAGATCGAACGGTACAACGCGATGGCGACCGATGGGGCGATCGCTCAATCCGAGATCGGCAGCCTGATCCTGCGGGACCGCAGCTTCCGGATCCTGATCGATCCGACGAAGACCAACGCGATCGCTTTGTCGGAAGCGGGCGCTGGGGCGGCGGAAGACGACGATTACTTCGTCCGCAACTTCGTCTGCTGCACGATCGACACCCCCATCGCCTGCGGCCAAGGGACCAAGTTCTCTTCGCTGCGGTTCTCTTTCACAGCCCATCGAGCTCCCGAGGGTCACCCTCTGGCTCCCGAGGATCCCAATGACGGATTGATCTGGAACCGCGATCGCACAGGAATCCCCGCATAATGCTCCTTCGCTGGCTGGCAAATCGTCGCTGGAACAAGCGGCGTCTGATCTTTCGCTTCCACGACGGCCGACGGATCCGCCGCGTCGATCCCGTGGAAATCGCGCTCGCGCTGCACGAGCATCCGGAATACCTGCCGGAGCATCTCGGCGAGGCATCCGACGGTCACCTCGGGGCCCAGCGCACCGTCGCCCAAGCGGCCTGCGACGTGTTCGGAGTCCAGCCACTCAGCGAAAAGGGGGGCCTGACGGTCGCCGAGCGGATCGAGCTGATGCAGGCGTTCGATCTCTATCTGCTGGCGCTAAAAAAAAACACCGTAGCTTCGCGGATCTCGCGGAGCTCTACGGCGTCGACCTCGGCCGGCTCATCCGCGACGACTACGAACGCTACGTCGGACTCTGGATCAACCGCAAGCGATCCGCCATCCGCGCCGCCGAAACCCAGCGACTCGGCATCCTAGCGAGCCAGTCGCAGCTTACCCTCGGCTGGTTCGTCGCGACCAAGGAATCGCGGGATGAAGCCGTCGCCGCCTACGATGCCTTCATGGCATCCTTCGCCTCGGCACGCTCGGAGTTTGACGGATGAACGATCTCGATGACGTGCTGCGGATGTTCGGACGCATCGCCGAGGGCCGCTCGACCCGCGGTGAATCGGCGGCCCATCTAAGGGAAGGGACGCGGGGGCTGAAGAAGCTGTTCTCGTTGGCGATGAAGGCGATGAAACGTCGTCGCCCGCCCCCGCCCTCGACTCCAGCCGCGGAAGCCGCTGATCGTCCGGAAGCCGCCGATCGTCCAGAACCCGAAGAATCGATGGACGAAGCGGCGATCGCCGAGCTCGCCGAAAAAACGGGTCTGCCGCCCGAGCAGCTTGAAACGCTGATGCAGTCCGGGCGTTTGAAGTCGAAGTGGCAGGAGGAATCCGCCACCGCCGGCCCTTCCCGCGTCGAAGATAACCTGAAAGCGATCAGCCAGGGCCAGGATCGGCCGCCCCGCCAAGAATCCCCTCCTGGCAGTGCGCCCGACGACGGGGAAGATGAGCCCTCGCGCCGTTCGACCGCTGTCGATGCGGCTCAACTGGGGCTCGATGCGATCGGCGTCTTCGATCCCACCCCAGTCAGCGACGGCGTCAACGCCACGATCAGCGTCGGCCGGATGTTCACCGATTCGAAACGGTGGAAGGAACACGCCTCCAACGCGGCGATCAGCGGGGTCAGCATGATCCCCTACGCAGGCGATTTTGCCAAAGTGCTGAAGACGCGGCGGGCGGCCAAGGTCGTCCAGCGGAGCGCCCGCTACTCGCGCGAGGCCCGAGCCGCCAAGATCGCCGAACGTGAGGCGACCAGTGGCATGGTGGCAAGTCGAACCGGAAACGCCGCGAAGCGGGAAGGCTACCGCGGCAAAGTCCGCGGCATGCTCGATCAGGTCCTCGGTCGCGACGAGGATCCGCAGCTGCAAGCCTCCGGGCAAGAGCGTGGTGACGAAGACCGCGATGCCCTCCAGGAGGAAGAATCGACGGGGGATCGCCTGAAACGCTTCGCGAAAGACTCGATTGGTCGCGTTTTCGGCGGTGGCGGAAGTGGCAACGGTGACGGAGGGGACGGCGGCTCGCAAGACAGCGACGATGACGACGATTCGTTCGGTAAATGGATGAGGCGGCTCGAAGACGGCGCCGGAAAACTGGGGGACTTCAGCGAGAAGGTTGGGGAGTTCGTCGCTCCCGTGGTCAAAGCCGCCGCGGGCATCACCGCCTTCATCAAGAGCCTTGAGTTGCTCAATTCCGGGGTGATCGCCCTGAACCGGGACCTGGCCGCCTACAACGGTCAGATCGCTTCGGCGTACGCGAAATACGATTCCGATCGGATCCAGCGCGACATCCGCAAGGGAGACTCCCTGGATGAACCGCTGGCAAAATTGCTCGAAGAACAAAGCGAACTGAAAGATTCGATTGACGAATTCTCCGTTCCTCTGCAGCAAATTGGACTTTCGGCGCTCGGATACATCACCGAAGGCGTCAATTATCTCGTGCGACTCGGCGGCGCCGTCATGCCGATCGCTGACCTGCTCAGGGTCATCGTGGACTGGCTTCCCGGAAACCAGGGGCTTCAAAACGATCCAGCGCTCACTCGATTCTTCGAGGAGGTCGCGAACGGCGCATTCGATGGCAAGCGGCCACAATTCCCGCCAAGGAACCAGAGAAAACCGTAATGACCACCATCGTTTACAACGACGTCGTCCTGCGGGATTGCGAAACGAAGTCGTTCGAGCAGGAAATCAAGTACGACGCTTCCGACACGGACGTGATCTACTCGAAATTCACGATCCGTGTGGCTTCCACCGTCGTGGCCATTCGCGCCGTCACTACGGAGAACCAGTTCGGCGTTGACACGCTGCACGGAAAAACCGTGGTCCAACGCCAGCATGACATCCAGCAAAAGCTCAGCGAATCGCGCAAGGACTTCTGGATGCTCATCGATGAATGCGTCCAGGATGAGCGACACGGCGACGGGAACGTCAATGCTCCCCCGATCGATCAACCCTTGCTGATCGCTGCGGGCAAGGCCTGGGATGAGGCAATCCAGGAATACACCGTCACCATCAACGGAAGTACGCAAACCGCCGAACGGCTCGTCCGGACCGAACTGTTCATGGCTCCCCATCCGTTCAGCACGGACAGCGACACCCGCCTCTACGGCCCGGGGGATGCGCAGATCTCGAAGGCATCGGTTCTCGATTGCGAAAACGGGCCGAAGCCAACGCATGTCTCGGTCACGAAGATCATCGGTGGCCGAAGCCTGCGCGTCGAGTTTGAAATCGTGGTCTGCCGGCG
>CAYNVI010000569.1:0-3272 GCA_964400585.1 uncultured Pirellulaceae bacterium
CCCCGCGAACGGCTTGGGGGAGGGGAAAAGCCGAGGCTCACTCGGCGTCATGATATTGCCCCACCACCAAGACCCGCCTTGCCCAGCTTGGCAAATTTTCCTCAGCCCAGCCGCCGCGGTGGCCCGCCTGCTGCGGAAAAATCCGCCAGGTGCCTCGCGGAGAACGCCCTTGACAGGAAGCCGCACGACGCCATACTTGGCCGCTTGGCGAACCAGGATCTTTGCCGGCCCTCCGCGATCGGCGACCCCGCGATCCGCCGCCCGAGGCGGTCCCCCGCAAAGGCCCGCGTTCCTGCCAACCACCGACTGCAAACCCACGTCGCTGAAAAACCACGTCGCTGATTCTCGACTTGACGAATTGAAATAGCTGATGCCCACGATCAACCAACTGGTCCGCAAAGGCCGCAAACGCCAGCGGAAAATGAGTAAGGCTCCCGTCCTGGAAAAGTGCCCGCAGAAGCAGGGCGTTTGCTTGCAGGTGCGGACCATGACGCCGAAGAAACCGAACTCGGCGTTGCGGAAAATCACCCGCGTGCGGCTCAGCAGCGGCAAGGAAGTCACCGTCTACATCCCGGGCGAAGGCCACAACCTCCAAGAGCACTCGATCGTGCTGGTGCGTGGTGGTCGGGTACGCGACCTTCCCGGTGTTCGCTACCAGGTGGTTCGCGGCTCCCGCGACACCTTGGGCGTCAACAACCGGAAACAGGCCCGCAGCCGTTACGGGGCGAAAAAACCCTAAGGCCGCTTGAGCGACGGACACGCGGCTCGGTCGCGCGGCCTTCCCGGCGGCCGACGCAGCGTCGGTGGCCCCGACCGCTTTTGCCCCGGGCCGCCTCGAAACATTCCCTTCCACTGCATTATTCGAAAACGATTTCCCTATGGGACGCATTACTTCCAGCCGCTCGCAGATGAAGCCTGATCCGCGGCACCAATCGATGTTGGCTTCGAAGTTCATCAATTGCTTGATGGTCGACGGCAAAAAGACGACGGCCCAAAACGTCTTCTACAATGCGTTGGAGGAGATCGGTCGCCGGATGCCGGACGCGGAACCGATCGAAGTCTTCGAGGCGGCCGTCGAGAACGTCAAGCCGTACATCGAAGTCCGCAGCAAGCGGGTCGGTGGGGCCAGCTACCAGGTGCCGATGCAGGTCAACCGGATGCGTCAGCAGAGCTTGGCCATCCGCTGGTTGCTCGGGGCGATCCGCGACAAGAAAGGCCGCCCGACCCATCTGAAAATGGCCGATGAACTGGTCGCCGCGTACAAGAAAGAAGGCGTCGCCTACACCAAACGCGAAAATACGCACCGCATGGCCGATGCGAACAAGGCGTTCGCCCACTTCGCTTGGTAGTCGAGCCACGCTGACGTTTGGCTCACCATCCACGTGATCACCATCAACCGCGGTTGAAGAAGCCTCTCTTCGATCGCGGTTTTTGTATGCCCCCCGCGCGTTTCCCCCACCGCTTTCTTTCCTCTCGCCGTTTCGCTCGCTCCCATGCCCACCGACATAGCACGCCTCCGAAACATCGGTATCATCGCCCACATCGACGCCGGCAAAACGACGGTCACCGAGCGGATGCTGTACCTCAGCGGAGCGAAACATCGTGTCGGCCGCGTCGATTACGGGACGACCGATACCGACGACGACCCGGAGGAGCAGGAGCGGGGGATCACGATCTTCTCGGCATGCGTGAAGTTCCCCTGGGAAGACTACAGCATCAACTTGCTCGACACGCCCGGGCACGTCGACTTCACCGCCGAAGTCGAACGCTGCCTCCGCGTGCTCGACGGGGCGGTCGTCGTCTTCTCGGCCCGCGAAGGGGTCGAAGCGCAAAGCGAAACCGTCTGGCGGCAAGCCGATCGCTACGACGTCCCTCGGATCGTCTTCATCAACAAGATGGACCGTGAAGGGGCCGATTACGACCAGGTCTTCAACGACATCGGCCCCCGCCTCCAAGGCCGCCCCGTCGCGATCCAGTTGCCGGTCGGCAGCGGCCCTGCTCACACCAAGGACCCCTTTCGCGGCGTGATCGACCTGATCGAAATGAAATTCCTGCAATTCGATCCGCAAACCGAAGGCAAGCAGGTCTCGATCGTCGACGTCCCCGACGAGCTTCGCGATGACGCCCTGATGTGGCGGGAACAGATGCTCGAAGCGGTCTACGAACTGAGTGACGAGGCGATGTCGCTGGCGATGGAAGAACAGGAGGTCCCCGGCGAATTGATCCGCCAGGCCCTGCGGACGGGCTGCCTGAGTCGCCAAATCCAGCCCGTGCTCTGCGGGTCGGCCCTGCATGGGATCGGCGTCCAACCGCTGCTGACCGCCGTCGGACGTTACCTCCCCTCCCCGCTCGACCGACCTCCGGTCGATGGCATCGACCCGAAGAATCCGGACAAGCACCTGCAGCGCAATCCGACCACGGAAGAGCCCTTCTGCGGGCTCGTCTTCAAGATCCTGCCCGCCAAGACGGGCGACAATTATTGGATCCGCGTCTACAGCGGTAGCCTCAAACAGAACTCGCGGGTGCTTTCCCCGAATCGCGACAAGAAGGAAAACGTGGCTCAGCTCTGGCAGATCCACGCCAGCAAGAAAGAACGCGATGGGCAGGTCGACGAAGTCCCGGCGGGCGATATCGTGTGCGTGATCGGTCCCCGCTTTGCCATCACCGGGGATACGGTCTGTGACACCCGCGAACCGGTCCTGCTGCCCAGCATCAAGTTCGCCGAAACCGTCCTCTCGATGGCGATCGAACCCGAATCGACCGCCGATCGCAAAAAGCTGAATGACACCCTGGAGATGCTGAAACGCCAGGACCCGACCTTCCGCAGCCTCGAGAACGAAGAGACGGGACAAACGATCATCAGCGGCATGGGGGAACTCCACCTGGAAGTGATCCAGCACCGCCTGACGCGCGACTTCGGGCTGAAGGTGAAGTTCTACAAACCGCGCGTCAACTACCGCGAGACGATCGCGCGTCCCGCCACGATCCTCGGACAGTGCAACCGCCAGATGGGCGCCCAGCAGATGTTCGCGCGGCTGAAGGTGCAGGTCAGCCCGCTGGAAGATCCGTCATCGCCGGTCCTCGTCTTCGATCGCCTCCCCCCCGAAACCGCGATCACCAACGATATGCGGACCGCGGCGATCGACGAACTGCGGGAACGGGCCGAAGGCGGGGGCTTGATCGCGGGCTTCCCGCTGACGGGACTGAAACTGGAAGCGGTCGAGGCCGAAGCGGCCGAGTTTGACGTAGGCCGACGGGCGGATGTTCCCGGT
>CAYNVI010000570.1:0-3241 GCA_964400585.1 uncultured Pirellulaceae bacterium
GATTGGGCCTGCGTCTGCTGGATTTGCGGACTTTCAATCACCTCCCCGTCGGGACCGAAACCGACCGGGATCCCCTGCGAGACAGTATCGACCGAGGAACGGATCGCATCGACATCCATGACGATCAATCCATCGCGTCCGACGCGCGGCCGGATCCGCAAGATCAAGCCGACCTGGATATCTTCGGTGGCAATCGTCTGTCCAATGTTGGCTCCGCCCCCCGTGACACTGGTGACCCGCGGCACCAAGGCCCCCACTTGGACCACCCCTTCGGTCTGGTCGAGCGTCATCAACTGCGGGCGACTCAAGATCTGCAGACGCCCCGAATCTTGCAAGGTTCGCAGCAAGAGGCTGACCGAATCGCTGGCTGCACTCAACACGAACCCGCCGTAGTTGAAGGCCGAACTACTTTGGCCCAGCCCAAATGTGGTGATCGCCTGCTCCGCCAGGTTGCTGCGGCCGGCACTGCTCGCCGTGGGCAACCCCGCTCCGTTGAAATTGAAACCAGGAGAGGATGCCGTACCGGCGATCCCGCGGTCGAACAGGAGCGAATCTTGCACGCCCAGTTCGGTCCCGACCTCGATCCCGTCGGTCAGGGTGATCTCCGCGATCAGGACTTTCACCAGGACCATCGGGGCCCGGCGATCCAACCGATCGATGATCCGCCGCACCGTTTCGTACAGCCGCGGCGCGACACTGATGACCAAACTGTTACTGGTCGGTTCCGCGACCACGACCAGGTCGCGTTCGAGGGCGTCATAAGGACCGAGCCCTTGCTGGAACTGCTGGATCTGCTGCGACTGCTGGAACCGCTGCGTGACGAACTCTTGCAACGCGGTGGCCACATCGGGGGCAAACTGGTTTCGCAACCAGATGACCTCAAAGACCCGCTCGGCAAAACCTCGCGTATCGAGTCGCAGCAGCAAACTTTCGACGACTTCCAAATCGCTCGACGAACCGCTGGCGATGATCGAGTTGGTCCGTTGATCGAAGGAGAACCGCAGGGAGACCAGCGAGCTGTCGCTCGCCGTCGTCGGCGCCAGGCCACCCAGGTTCGGCCCTCCGCCGCCGCCGGTGTCCGTCGTCCCAAACAGGTCTTGCAGGGCCGTCGTCAACTGAGCCGCGTCACCATTTTCGATCGTGAATACCTTGACCAGCGATTCGGCCCCGGCCGGCTGATCGAGCTGGCGAATCAATTCTTCGATCAGGGGAAGACTGTCGCTGGGCGCCCGGACTACCAACGCGTTGGCGTTGGCATCGGCATTGATCACGGCGCCCGCCAAGATTCCGGAATCGAGCATCCGGTTACCTTCCCCGTCCAGAGAAACAATGGAAAGGGTTGTGGAGGGTTTGGTGAACGATTCATTGTCCGTTCCCTCGTCGCTTTCGCCCGCGATCGTGTTCTGCAAAACCGTTGCCAGCTCTTCGGCTAACGCATTCCGCAGCGGAATCACCTTCAACTCGCTCTTGGAGGGCACATTCTGGACGTCGAGTTCTTGCACCAGCTTGCCGACCTCCATCAGGTCCCGCGGCGATGCCTGGACAATCAGCGAGTTGGTCCGGTAGTCGGCAATCACCCGAGCCCGCGTTCCCAATCCGGGACGCGGTTCCTCTTCGCCCGGTTGATCACTGAAGAAGCTTCGCACCGTCTCTTCGGCATCGATTGCCGAGGCGTGCTCGAGCCGGAAGACCCGCAACTGCGTGGCCGGCGCGACCGGCTGGTCGAGTTTCTGAATCAAGTCCTGGACGTTTGCCAAGGCTTCTTTCCGGCCGATCAGCAGCAAAGCATTGGGCTTGTCGAGGGCGGTGATGCTGACCGATCCCTGCCGGGCCGAGAGGACTTCGGTGTAGAGTTCTTCGAGCAACTCGGCGATCGCGATGCTGTTGACATGCTGCAGCGGGTAGACTTCGACGGCGGGCTGGGTGATCTCGCTTTGCGCTTCGATCTGTTCGATCACTTCCATCACCCGGTCCACATCCCGCTTTGCCCCTTTGACGATGATCACGCCAAGTTCGGGAACAAACTGGATCTGGGTGTCGCCGATCAGACCAGAACCACTCTCGCCCCCGTCGCCCTCCTCGTTCTCTCCGTTCCCTGGAGCGCCACCGTTGCCGGCCTGCGGGTCCTGGAAATTCGCGTTGCGCAAACGCACGCGACTTCCTTCCGGGGCTTGGCCCGCGGGCTGAGGCGGCGCGGGCTGCGCGGGCGCGGGCTGAGCGGGCGCTGCGGCCACCGCCGCGGTGTCGTCGGGTCGGAAATTTCCCAGTAAGCGGATCGCCCGTTGAATCGGCGCCGGTTCCGCGTTTTGCACCCGGATCAATTCCGCCACCGAACCGGGCGGGATGGTCGACTGGTCAAGTGACCGGATCATCTGCTGCCAACCGGGAATGGTCGGCTGAGGCGCGACCACCGTCACGGCGTTGGCGCGGCGGTCGACCTCGACGGTCGTCCCCTTCAGCGGCTGGCCGACCAGTTGGAAGGTGGCCAATTCGCCGTTGCGGCTCGTCGTCACGGGCAGACGCTTCCCTACCAGCCCCTTCAACGTATCTTCAAACTGCTGCCAGCCGATGCCTCGTAGCGGCATCCGTAACGGCTCCCGTTGACCGGCATACCCTGCCTGTCCGGTCGCCGCCGCAGGGGAACCTGCTTGCGGCAGCAAACTCTGCACCGCCTCGGCGATCTGGGGATGCATCTCTGGCGGGGCCATCACCAACAGCTGACCATTCTGCCGATCGGGGGAGATCTGCACGCTGGGGGATCTGCGATACCGGAGACCCATCGTCACGCTGATCGGCTGCAAGTGCTGCCTCGGCACCGCCAGCGTCCGCAGGACGGGCTGGGCGGCCTGTTCCGCAGCCTGCTGCCCGCCGGCTTGCCTGACCGGCCGTTCGCGCGGCGGGGCGGGATGTCCCTGCAAAACCTCAGCGGCGGCGTCTTGGGCGGCGGGGGAACCTTCCACAATGACGCGGCTCTGAGCCCGATCAAAGATCGTTTTCGCTTGCGGATCGGCCCGCCAAACCGCCTCGCGAATCGCCGCCCCTTGCTTGAGATCGCCGATCGGGTAAACCCGTTTCGCCATCGGCTGTTGACCGAACAGCAGCGACCCCCACGAAAGGCTGACAACGATGGTCGCGATCCATAATCCGCGCATCGGTTGCGTTAGGTTTTGCATGACTCTGTATCGTCCTTGACCATTTGTGCTGAGAACCCAAGCCGCTCATCCTTCCCGTTGGCCTTTCA
>CAYNVI010000571.1:0-3237 GCA_964400585.1 uncultured Pirellulaceae bacterium
ATATCATCGAAGCCGGTTTCCCGATCGCCTCGCCGGGCGACTTCGAAGCGGTTCGGCAGATTGCTCAAACCGTGCGGGGTACGACCATCTGCGGGCTGGCCCGCTGCAATGAAAAGGACATCGATCGCGCTTGGGAAGCGCTCAAGCAAGCCCCGCAGTCGCGAATCCACGTTTTCTTGGCGACCAGCGCGATCCACCGCCAGTTCAAGCTGCGGATGTCGACCGAGGAAGTGATCGCCCGCGCGATCGAAGGGATCAGCCGGGCGGCCAGCCACTGTGATGATGTGGAGTTCTCGCCAGAGGACGCGTTTCGGACCGAACCCGATTTTCTCTGCCGGGTCGTCGAGGCGGCGATCGAGGCGGGGGCGACCACGGTCAACATCCCCGACACCGTCGGCTACGGCACCCCGAACGAAATCGAAGAGCGGATCGGGATGCTGCGAAATCGGGTTCCCAACATCGATCGGGCGACGATCAGTATCCACTGTCACGATGATTTGGGAATGGCCGTCGCTAACTCGCTCGCCGCCGTCCATGCGGGGGCCGGGCAGGTCGAATGCACGATCAACGGGATCGGCGAACGGGCCGGTAACGCCGCCTTGGAAGAGGTCGTGATGGCGCTCAAGACCCGCGGCGATTTCTACGCTTCCCGGACCCGCATCGATTCTCGGCGGCTGGTTCCGATCAGCCGGTTGGTCAGCACCACCACCGGCATCAATGTCCAGCGAAACAAAGCGATCGTCGGGCGCAACGCCTTCGCGCACGAAGCCGGTATCCACCAGGACGGCATGCTGAAGGATCGCAGTACTTATGAAATCATGACCCCCGCCGAGGTCGGTTTTGCCAAAACCGATCTCGTCCTCGGCAAACATAGTGGACGCGCCGCCTTGGCCGATCGGGCCCGGGCGCTGGGGTTCCAGTTGACCGGCGAGCAGTTGCAGGAGGTCTTCGAACGGTTCAAGGAATTAGCCGACAAGAAGAAGGAGATCTATGACGGTGACATCGTCGCACTCGTTCAGCGGCAGATCAGCGGGCAGGTCGAACAGGAATGGTCGCTGGTCAGCTTTGAAGCGACCAGCGGCAGCGGTCGCACGCCCAGCGTCTGCTTGACCCTGCGACACGGCGACGAGGAATTCAGCGAATCGGTCGAGCAGGGTGACGGACCGATCGACGCGGCTTTCTGGGCCGTCGAAAAGATCACCGGCGTAAAGGTCGTGTGCAAAAATTATCACGTCCGCAGCGCTACCCTGGGGCGGGACGCCCAAGGGGAAGTCCACTTGGAAGTCGAGTTTGCGGGCAAGCTTTACCGCGGAGTCGGAATCAGCACCGACACCGTCGAATCGACGATCCTGGCGATGCTGAACGCGATCAATCGGATTGCCGCCGAGCCTCAGGCCGGATAGGTGACCGCCGCGTTCGTGGTCGGCGCGCGATCGATCGTCAGATGGCGGAGGACGTTGCCCGCCATCGCGGCGCCGCTGAGGAACGCTCCTTCGGTGCCCGTGCGGCCGCACCAATCGCCGCAGGCGCCCAGTCCCTCGCTGGCATCCCAAAGACAAGATTGCGGCAGGGCTTCCTCGGCTACCGCGTACAGCCAGCGGTGGGCGACGGCGTAAGACGGTTCGGTGAAGATCACGCCGGTCGCTTGCTCGAATGCTTCCAGCAGGGCCGGGACGATCTCCTCACGATCTTCGCCAAGGTGCTCGTCGGTCCATTCCGGATTGGCATGGAGCACCCAGGCTTGCCCCACCGACTGGCGGCATGGTTTGGAATTGTCGCGAGCGATCCAGGCCAAGGGGTTGCCGGAGAGGTACGCCGCGTCGAAGGGGAGTGTGCTGGGACCCTGGCAGTAGATCATCGCTGCCCAGCGAGGCAGCATCTTCACCTGTCGCAAAGGGGGGGCGATGGCGCTGTCGTCGGGGAGGATGTGGGCCGCTTGCGGAGGAGGGCAATTGACCAGCACGATGTCGAACTCGCCGGCCGACGCATCGTGTTCGTCGATCAATTGCCAGCGATCGCGGTGGTCAAAAGGCGCCCCGCAGCGGGAGACTGCCGTGATCAGACGCTCCCGGTGGACGACCAAGTCCTGGGCCAGGTGCTTGGCCAGGTGATTCATCGTGGGGGCCCCTACGAAAAGGGGCCGTGGGGGCGTGAACTCGGTCACCTCACCGTCCCGCAGCTTTACCATGCGGGGGGTCCAGGGCGCGACCAGACCGGCGTGCAACCAAGACCGCAGATAGCGTTGAAACAACGGGTCGCGAGCGCGAAAGTACTGCGTCCCGTGATCGAAGGCGACCTGCTTCAGGGCACGCCGTGTGGCGAGTCGTCCGCCGACACCGCGCGACTTCTCGAAGATCTCGACCTGCAGCCCATGATCGCGCAGCGTCCGCGCGGCGGTCAGGCCGGCCACGCCCGCTCCGATGATCGCGATCCGCGGCATCCGGTCGGCGATCGGCCGGGCCACCCGCTCGGCGAAACGATCATCGTGCATCCGGTCGGCGTGGTCCTTCAAGGGACGGGAAGGAACGGTCCCGAAGACGGGTTGTTCGGACGGGCGAGGGCGTCCGAATTGGCCAAAGCAGGAGAGCAGCCCCGCGTAGCTGCACGGGCCTCGGCCATCGAGGGCGAAGCGGTGGTTCAGATCGATCGCCATCTGCAGGGCCCGCGCCGGGGAAGGGACCCATTCCAGCAAGGCGCTGCCCCAGACGCTCCGCAGTTCGCCCTGCAGTTCCCCATGCCGGAGCAAGCTGCGTTGGCAATTGTCCCACAGCGGTTCGCCTGTCTGGCCGCGGGCCAGCTCTTCCCAGCCGCAGTTGAACGAGCGGGGGTCGTCGCGATGGTTCTCCAGCGTCTGTCGTGCCCAGCGGGGCAGGCCTTCCATCGTGTCGATCTCGTCGCCGTGCCGCAGGCAGAAATGAAACGCCAATTCTCGCCACACCAGCAACGTGTCCAGGAACGCATCGGCCCCGCAGGCTGCGGCTTCGCGGGCGAGGCGAAAGGGGCTGACCATCCCGTAGTGTAGGTAAGCACTCATTCGGCTCGTCCCCGCACAGGCGGCTGCCTGCCGCCGCTGGGCGTAGTCCGTCAGCCCCTCCGACACAAAGGATTGCCAGCGGCGATAACCGGCGCGCGATCCACCTGGCGTATCGGTTACCGGACCGACCGTATGATCGATCTCGCAGTCCGCGATCACGCGGGCGAGGCTCTCGTCAAAGGTTGGGATGTGCTGAGCGACCG
>CAYNVI010000572.1:0-3234 GCA_964400585.1 uncultured Pirellulaceae bacterium
CCCCCAGTGTGGGACTCATGTCCTCGGCCGTGATCCACACGATGTTGGGCCGTGGGGGAGACTCCGCCGCATCTCCCCGGGCCGGCAGGCAGCACGTCGCCAGCAGGACCGTCAGCGGCAACACGATCCTGCCGCCCCGCGGCCACCAGCTGTTGGCGACGAGCGGACCAGGCCGCCGGACCGCCGGTCCACCCTGCCGATACAGTACGAAACAAGCGGCGGCAGCCGCGGCTGCGGAGATCATCATGGAAAACATCCCACGTCTCGGACGTCGAAAGCAGAAACGCAACAACCGGATCAGACCTTGATTTGCCAGCCATCGCGATAATCGCGACGGATCAGCTTGTCCAAGTCGGGACGTCCCTTGACCGCCATTTTCTCCGCGTCCCAGGCCAGCGTCGTGGCGGGGTTTCGCTGGGCGAGCACTCCCAACAGGATCGTTTCGGTCATCGGACCGGCAAGCCCAAAGTTGGACTCACCCTGGTCGATCCTGCCTTCGATCGCGGCCAACCACTCGGCGTAGTTATTTTGGCCAGGAGCCCGCGGCACCGACTGCGGAATGGCCGCCAACTCGCCTTCGTCACGCGAAGGTTTCAGGACCCAGTTTTGCTTTCCCCGATGGAAAAAGAGTTTGCCGGCCGAACCGATGATCACGCTGCCGTAATCTCGGAAATCCATCCCTTCTAAGACCTCTTCGTCGGGATGGTTGTATTCGTTGCTGTGCTTCTTCAAGGACCACGAATCGCGATCGAATTCCGCGTCGACATAGCCGTCGTACCAGTGGAAGCGGAAGCCTTCGGCGGCCGTCAGATCGCTCGGTCCGAAATCCCAGGTGATGATCGAATTGATCGGGGGCGAAAGGTCGGTCGCCCCTTCCTGTTGAGCGCGGACGCTGCGGGGTGCACCGGGCTGCATCGCCCAGTAGCCGAGATCCATGATATGGCAGGCCATGTCGCCCAGGGCCCCGGTGCCGTAATCCCACCAGCCGCGCCAAGAGAAAGGAGCGATCCGCGGGCTGTAGTCGACCCACGGCGCCGGACCAACCCATTGCTGCCAATCGATCCCGGCAGGAACAGGTTGCTTTTCGGGGGGCTTTTGAAACCCTTGCGGCCAGATCGGTCGATTGGTCCAGGCATGCACCTCCTGCACATCGCCGACCACGCCGGCGCGGATCAATTCGACGCACCGCCGCATGTGAGCGTTGGCGTGTGCTTGATTGCCCATCTGCGTCTTGACGCCCGTCGAGCGGGCCAGTTGGTTCAGCATGCGGGCTTCCCAAATCCCGTGGGTCAACGGCTTCTGGCAGTAGACGTGTTTGCCACTTTGCATCGCCAGTACCGAGGCGTGGAAGTGGTGATGATCGGGCGTCGAGACGGTCACGGCGTCGACTTTATCGCCCATCTCCGACAGCATCTCCCGGTAATCGGAGAAGAACGCCGCCTCGGCATAATGGTCACGCACCTGCGCCATCGAGCGAAGCCGGCCTTCGACCTTCTGCAATTTCCGGGCGTCGACAATGTCGACCAACGCGACCACTTCGAATCCCGCCTTGCGGCATTGTTCGATGTCGGTCCGCCCCTTGCCGCCGGCACCGATCCCGGCCAACGTCGGCTTTTCCCCGCGACCCTGCGCCAAACTGGGAAAGAAATGGAAACCGGCCGCGGCACCGAAGGCGGCGCCAGCCGTCTTCGTAAACTGACGACGCGACAACGAAGCGGATGGCGTGGGTTTTTTCACGGCAGAGATCTCGCAAAAGAGCCAAACGGATGGGGATCAGATCCCCAAGCGTACACGCTGGATCGTCGCTCTGGCAAATTTTGGAGTAGGCAGGGTGGGGGGTGGTTTCCAGACAGAGCCTACGGTGAGGTGCCCTGCAGGAAAGCAAGCAGGTCGCGGATTTCGCGATCGGTCATCGTCTGGAACAGCCCTTCCGGCATCATCGACGTATCGACCTCGCGGCGGATGACGATCTCGGAGGTTTGAAAGCTGCGTTCATTCCCTTCATTGTCTCGGTAGTATTCCTTTCCGCCGCCGCCATCACGCAGCAGGATACCGACAAACGTGCGCCCATCCTCGGTCACCAAAACACGGGGAAAGTACTGAGGCGCCACATCGCGACTCGGCTGCAACAACGCTTGCAGCAGCGCGTCTTGGCCACCCAATGCAGCGGCAGCCGAAAGGTCGGGGCCCACCACGTTGCCACGTCCTTGGCGGCGATGGCAATCAGCACAGGTCCCGACACTGGCGTGATGAAAAATTCGCCGTCCCGCCTGTCGGTCGACCGGCTGGGGGACCTCCTGAAGACGCTTTGCCCAGCTTTCTAAAGCGTCGGCCTCCGGTCGCCCGGCACGCAGCGTTTCGGGCTGCAGCGCGGCCGACACCAAATCGGCGGAGCCGGGGTGCTGCTGGGCAACGTCGGCCAGACGCGCTCGCTGGGCTTCGCTCAATTCGGCGAAGCGGAGCGAACGGAGCGCTTCTTCGCGGAGCGTGCGTTCGGGATGCGCAGCAAGGGTCACCAGGGCCGCGGCGACTTCCGGGGAAGGTGTGGCGAGCCCCGCCAACGCATCCGCGCGCAAGTCGATCGGCCGTGTCTCCGCTTGCGCCACTTGCAACAGACGCTGCTTCGCGCCAGCGGTCCCGCGACTCGCCAACGAGCGGACCAGTTCGCGTTGCAAGTAGGGACCCTCGAGCGCAAACAGGCGATCGAGCAAGGCATCGTCCAGCTGCGGATGATGCGGATCGATCAGACGCAGCGCGTAGGCCCGCATGCGGGTCGAGGCCTCCTGATCCTGCAGCCTTTCCATCAGCATTGCCGGATCCGCCACGCCCGCTCGCGGATTGCCTTTCAACGTATTCCAGGCGGCTAAACTTGCTTCGAACAACCGGTAATCGTCTGGCGTCTCCGTCAGCAGCGCTGCGACCTTTGGCAGATAGGCAACCCATTGTTCGTCGGCCACCCAACGCAAGACCTCGAACCGGACATCCGCCGCCGGATCGTTCCAAAATCGATCGATCCACTGTCGGCTGCGCGGATCCGCCTTACGGACGGCCAACAGGAAACTGACGCGGTCGGCCGTCTGCCATGCTTGGACATCGTTCCACTCGACCGCTTCCACGTGCCGGGACAGCGCATCGAGGGCAGCGCGGGCCAGGAAGGCGTCTTCGTCGCTGGCCAGTTCCAGCAAGCGCTCGATGGTGAACGGTTTCGTGCCGCGGCGAAGTTGCTCGGCCAGG
>CAYNVI010000573.1:0-3233 GCA_964400585.1 uncultured Pirellulaceae bacterium
CTCCCGCATGCCACCGCCAGCTTGAATCTCCTGGCAGCGGTCCTGTTGCTTGTCGCGTTGGTGTTGATCAAGCGAGGCCGAATCGCCGCGCATCGAAATGTGATGCTGACGGCGCTGGGGGTCAGTGGCCTCTTCCTGGCCCTCTACCTGCTGCATAAGTTTGCCCTGTACGAGGTGACCGGATCCCCCAACAAGACCTTTCCCCGCGATCCGGCGATCGCTTCCCCGGCGGCCCGCACGGCATACTTGATCATCCTGGGCACGCATCTGGTCCTGGCGATCACGGTTCCCGTGCTGGCGATCTGGGCCGCGGTCCTCGGCCTTCGTGATCGGCGGCAGGCGCACCGCCGCCTCGTTCGTTGGGCGTTCCCGATCTGGCTTTACGTGTCGGTCACCGGGGTGATCGTCTACTTGATGCTGTATCAGTGGTACCCGACCCCCTTGGTGGAAGAGGCTGTCCGGATGGCCGGCGCGGTGACGGCGTCGTGACCGCGAAGGCTGTCCTCGGCCTGCTCGTTACTCGGCGACGTCCACGGTGAGGGGCGTCGAGGAGATCAGGATCGCCTGCTTCTTTGCTTTCGCGGGGTCGGCGGCACGCGGATCGGGGAGATCAAGCTTGGCATCCAGGCAAAAGGTGACCGTGGTCTGAGGTGCCTTGCCGGCCACCGTCAGTTTGACCGTCCCCGTCGACTGGCCTTTCGGAATCGTCACTGGCCCGCCCGTCACGAACCGTTTGGGAAGACCGATATTGGTGATCTGCACGGCGCCGTCGTAGCTGCCTCGCTGCAGCGTGACCGGGATCTCCAGGGTCTCCCCGCGTTTTGTTTGGAAAGGTTGACCGGGCAGGGAGACCAGCAGGGGGCTGGGGGCGTCGATCACCGAAAGGGGCATCGTGCCCATCTGGCGAGACTGCGGACCCTCTCGCAAGGTGATCCCTTTCCAAAGCACCGTGGCGGGCGTTGCCTCCCGACGAATCGTTTCGCCTTCGATCTCGGCTTCGGCGACGATCTGCAGGGGGCCGGCGGCGAGGGGCGCGTCGGGTTCGGCGCGGAAGACGAGCGGAGCGAAGGTTTGCCCTGCCGCGATCACGACCGGCTGGCAAGCGACCCCCGCCGGCAGATCCTCAACCATCACGCGGACGGGGCCTTGGAACCCGCCCCAGCGAAAGACTTGGACGTCGATGCGTTCGCTGCCGCCGCGGCGGACGACCGGCGTCCAGGGGTAGAAGTCGCGAAAGTTCGGCCCCAGATCGACCGGCGTGTGGGCGGTCGCCACGAGGCGGACGTCAGGCCGCTCCGGACGGATCACCAGGCGGTAGACGAAGTCGGGGGAGGAGAGCGTCGTGTGGTTCCGTTCCCGCAGCATCACGCGATAGGTGCCGTCGGCGGGCGGCACCAAGCGGTAGCCGGGGTCGTCGGTTCGGGAATTGAACGCGAAGCGACCGACATTCTCGAATCCGCCGCGGTTTTGGTCGTAACCGAGCAACGTTTGGTCGTCGATCTGGGCGACGTCCTCCGCCGTGCCGTCTTCCTGCAGTCGTTGCACCAGCAGAAACGGGTCGGTCGCCTGTCCCATCCGCTGACTGATCACCTCGATCTCCAACGGCTCGCCTTGCTTGGCTTCGAATTGGAACCAGTCACGATCTCCTAGCGGGTAGAAGCGACCGGCGACCTCGGCCGGTAGCTGCAAACGCTGCGCTGTCTCCGTGGTCTCGTTCTCTGCAGCCTCGATGACCGGGATTCCCCCCGCGGCGGCTTTGGTCTTTGCATCGGCCGAGGTCGGCGTGGCGGAGGCGGCGGTCAGGCCGACATGCAGGCGATTCAGTGCCGGTATGTCACCGGGCAGCGAAAAGGTCACCATTTCGGTCAGGTCGCGGGGGGCCGTCACGTGGTAGCCGATCCGTTGCCGCCCGCGTGCTTCGACCGATCCGCTTGCACTGAGCGAAGCGGGCGATTCGGGAAGCCCGATTTCGACGGCAACCTGTTCCAGGGGATGCCCGTTCATCAGCGTTTCCGGAAGGGGGTTGCCTTCCGGCAGATTGCGGCCAAACAAAGTGAATTCCGCGGTCCTGCCGCGGGGTCCCATCAAAGGGAAGACGTAATCGATGTAAGGAGCCGTACTGATCGTCAGCCGATACGGATAGGTCGCGCCGCCTTCGTGGATCAGGTCGTGAACCTCGATCACAAATCTGCCGCCCTCGGCCGCGGTGAAATCGAGCAACCCGTTACGGTGCGTCAGGTCGAGGTCGACCGCGACGATCTCGCCGGCATCGTTACGCAGCCGCATGACCGGCTCCATCTGCGAATCGAGGCTTGCCGCCACACAGCGGAACAGGACGCGTTGCTGCGGCGGCAGCGTGACCGCGAAACGGTCGATGTCGCCCCGTTGGGCGAGCTGTCCGTTGACCGTCGTTTCCAGGGCCAACGGTTCCGCTTCTGCAAAGGCATCGTTCGGTTCCTGTTCGCGGTCCTCCGGCAAGAAACCGACGGCGAAGGCGCGGGGAGTCGACAGCCCGTATTTCCCCAAAACCCGCGCCTCATAGATGCCGGCAGGGACGGTCTCGTCCACCCGCACGACGAACTGGCCGGGGACCGGTTTTTCGGCGTCGTCGGTGGCGCTGACTGCGGAGATCCCAGGGTGCGAGAAGCGGAGTTCCTGCAAGTCCTGGAGGTCGCGACCGGTGACCGTCACCGTCGTCGTTCCGCCGGCGTGCAGGCCGGCGGGGAAAACCGTTTCCAGATTGGGGTTGGGGAGATGCCCGGTGATCCGTTGCCCGTGGACGGGGGAGCTGGCAACCAAGGGGACGATCGCGATCGTGGCGATCCCGATCGCGGAGCGCATCAAACGGTACATGAGCAGGCTTCGCTTTCGAGGAATCCGATCAGTGGTTGTAGAGGAACTCTTTCGTATTGATCACGACCCAGAAGAGGTCGCGATAGGCCGAGGCGCGATCGTCGTGGTTGCGAAGATGCTGCAGGGCCGCCTGCCGTTCGGCCTCGTTCGGCGGGCGACCAAAGGCCCGCTGGTAGAGTTCCTCGATCTGTTGGCGGTCCTGCGCCGGGGTGTCTTCCGACTTGGCGAAACGGGCGGCGCGGCCGCCGCCACCATGGGCGAGATGGGCTACAACGTGAAGTGCTTCTTCTATCAGGACAGCCCGCGCCGGGCCCACAGCATCGCCGCTCAGGGCGGAATCAACGCCGCCAAGAACTACCAGAACGACGGGGACAGCATTT
>CAYNVI010000574.1:0-3226 GCA_964400585.1 uncultured Pirellulaceae bacterium
GAAAGCTGTGCGAACTCAAACGACCCGAACCCGTCGATCCTGGCGCTTCCCCGGGCGATTGCTCGCCTTGCAAGGCCCGCCGAATCCGCTCCTGCTGGGCTCGCGGCGTCGCAGCCTCCTCGTCGGACGATTCCTCAACCCGAGGGGGGGGGGAAGGGGGGAGAGCAAGCGTCGGCAGAGGCTCCTCCGCCGTTTGCGGCGCTGCCTTCGGAGCTGCCTTCGGCGCTACTTGCGGCGCCGCTTGTGACGCTGCCTTCGGCGAAGGGGGTTCGGCCCCCAGCGGGCTGAGCGGAGCGAACGTGAGCAGTCCGGGGAAGATCGCCAGGAGGACGTCCAGAAGGCGGGGGCGGCGTTCCGACCGCCGCGTGGAGACCGGGCAGGATCGAAGACGTGGCATGCTTTGCACCATCTCAAAGAAAACGGGATGTCGGAAAGGCGTGGCGACGGTTTTCTTCGAATCGCCAGAACAATGCAACGCGGAAGTTTTTGGATAGTCTCCCTGGATGGTGCTTGATTGGTTCCAAAGAGGGGGTAGGTTAAGGGCAGCGTAGCCCGAAGCAACGGCCTCTTCCCCTCGGGGGGAAGCGTTTTGCCAGCGTGGTAGGCAGTGGAGGGAGCAAGGGCGAGGGGCAGTGGCGGGGCAGATCTTGGGTCGGCGAGGGGGGAGACGGATGAGTCAAAAACGCCGTGAGCGTTTGCGGCGGTTGCTCGATTCGTTGGTGCAGCTGCCGCAATTTTCGGTCGAGGAGGCCAAACGGTCGTGCGCCGCGGCGGCTCCGCGGACCGTGACGGTGGCGATCGGAGACCTGGTGCGGGAAGGGGTGCTGCGGAGCTTCCGGGAGGGCCAAGAGGAACGGTACCGCTGGGTTGTTCCGGTGGAGACGTTTCCGGTGGACGCCTGGATCGACCGCCAGATCCACGCCGATCAGGTGCTGGAGATGCCCGTGCACGAACGTCCGCGAGAGCGGCTGTTGCGGGAAGGTCCGGCCGCCCTCGGCGAAGCGGAGCTGTTAGCGATCTTGATCCGCGTGGGCGTGCGGGGCGAATCGGCGGTGGCGGGGGCCCGGCGGATCGCCAATCGGTTTGCGGGAAAGCTGGAACAATTACGGGGCAACAGCCCGCATGATCTTCGGATGATCAGCAAAGCGGCGACGCCGTCGAGCTATGCGCAGATCATGGCCGGGATCGAGCTGGGCCGCCGGATCGCCCACGCCGAAGCGCGACGGCGACAGACGGCAGAACAAATCACCGGGACCGACAAGGCACGCGAATTTTGTCTTCAGGAATTCGCTTATTTGGCGCATGACGGGGTCCAAGAAGAATTCCATATCGTCACGCTCGACACCAAAAACAAGCCGATCCATACCCATCGGATCACGGTCGGGACGCTCGATGCCAGCCTGGTCCACCCACGGGAAGTTTTTCGCCCCGCGATTCGTGACGCCGCCGCCGCCGTGCTCCTCTTGCACAACCATCCTTCGGGAGATCCGACCCCCAGCCGGGAAGACCATGCGGTGACCGATCGGTTGACCGAAGCGGGGCACCTGATCGGCATTCAGGTGCTCGATCACGTCGTCGTCGCCCGCGACCAGGCCATCAGTCTCCGCGAGCATCGGTAGCGTGTGACCACGGCGGGGCGGTCACCGCTTTCTCCGAACGGTCAAGCCGGATCAGAACTCGCTCTGCTGCACGACTTCTTGATTGTTCCGCGTGGCCAAGGCCTGATAAATGCGGAGAGCGACGGTGTCACTGATGAACTGCACCGAGCCGTCAGCCAAGGCGAACTGGGCCCCGCCGACATGCAGGCTGCTGAAGTCTTCGAAGTGACCGATCGGGTCGTTCGGCACATGATCCGCGACGCCGACGATGCGGGCCTCGGCGGCGTTCGCCTCGGCGATATGACCGTGCCAGATGACGCCGCCCAATTGGCTGCTCCGTTCGCCAAACATCAGCGTGGTACTGAGGCCATCGACGATATCGCGGAAGCGATGGGTGCTGTTGCCGTAAAACAGGCCGTCTCCGGCAAAGGGGGCATCGTGCAGGTCAAAGGTTCCGAACACGCCCGAGTAATTGGCTTTGGCGATCGGGAACAGCTTGTGATCCTCTTCATCGACGTTGCCGCCGTGGTGGCCTCCGCCGTGCCCATGCCCGTGGCCATCTTCCGCTTCCGCGATTTCGAACAGGGTCGGTCCGATGTCGGAGGGGCAGATCAGGGATTTGATCGATGCGGTCCGCACCGGTTCGTGGACCGCCGCATCGATCGGCAGGCGGAAATCGATCTGCTCGGACAGCGGTGTCTGCTCCAGCTGGTTGAGCAGGCCGGCTGCCCAGCTCCAGCCGGGGAGGTTATCCGTGTCGTTGGAGGTCCAGCCCGCAGGCAGGCGGTTATGCATGGAATGGTAGTTGTGGGCGGCCAGCACCAGTTGATGGAGGTTGTTCTGACAACTGGAGCGTCGGACGGCTTCGCGGGCCGCCTGCACCGCCGGTAGTAAGAGGGCGACGAGCACGCCGATGATGGCGATCACGACCAAGAGTTCGACCAGCGTGAACCCGCGTCGCTGCGGGAAACGGTGGATGCGCTCGGTGGCGTTGGGGGGGGACGGAGCAAAGGAAGCGACAATACGCATGGGATAGCTTCTTGGAACAACGCGTTTCTTGACGGGAACGGACCTCGCTAAGTCGCGGTTCACGCGCTGCCCGTTGCAGGGAGCGCGCAAGGCGACCGACGAAGTCTTCAGCAACAGCAGATAGGAAGCGTCCGCCGGGACGCTTCCCATCAAGAAACGCGGGTCGGCGGTCCCCGCAGGTATCCCATCGTCCGCCGCTGACTGGGCGGAGGAAGTTGTCGATGGTAGCCGGGTATCGACGAGGGGAGTTCGGCCGCAAAGACGCGGGCTTTGCGGGCGTCGATCAGGTAGCTGGTCGAGGCCAACTGGCAGAGGAGGCAGAACCCCTGACACGCGTGCGCGGATGGTGGAACCGCTTGCCAGCCAGCGGCCGCAGCCGAGGAGGCTTGCTGGTCCGTGGCTCGATCAGGCGTGTTCGCCGTGGTCGTGAGGTGCTCGTGGGCGCAGCCTTGGGCAGCGGCCACGCACGCCGATGATGCCGACGCTGCCGGGGCCGAACCGTGCGGCGCATGCTGGTGGACCGCAGGAAGGAACAAGCCTCCCCACAGGTAGCCGAGCAAGGCGATCGTGGCACAGATTCGTGGCATGAAAACGGTCGA
>CAYNVI010000575.1:0-3226 GCA_964400585.1 uncultured Pirellulaceae bacterium
GGTCGTCCTCCGCCGCGATGTGTTGGCGACGATCGCCGCGGAGGACGACCGTTATTTGAAAGCGTACGCGGAGAAGTACTGCCAAGGTTATGTCGCCCCGCACTACGTCGAGCTCGATCTGGGACCGCTCGACAAGCCGGAAACGCTGACCTTATTCCTGACCGGATGGATCTATCCCACCGACACTTCGTTGAACGTCCAGCTCGCCCAAGACTCGCAACGCCCCGGCCCCCGCCCTCCTTCGCTGCTGGTCCCGACTGCCGACGGCGGCTGGCGAGAAGCGATCGACTTCATCGGCTTTCCCGGCGGCAAGACGAAGACGATCGCGGTCGACCTTTCCGACATCGCGTTCCCGCCAGGCGATTATCGCCTGCGGATCGCCACCACCGCCGAGATCTATTGGGACGGGATTTTCTTTACGGTCGATCCGCCGGCGGGCGAGGTCCGGGAGCAACCGCTGCCCCTGCTCGCCGCGGACCTGCATCCCCGCGGCGTCTCGGCGCGGCTGCCCCACCCGGGTTTCGGTCCCGAGCGGTATGACTATCAACGCGTCTCTTCCGCTCCCGCATGGCCGCCGATGAAAGGCGCTTTCACCCGGTTCGGCGAAGTGACCGAACTGGTCCGAGAAGTCGACGATCGCCTGGTCGTGATGGGGACCGGCGATGAAATGACGCTCCGCTTCGCGGTCCCGCAAGAGCCGCTGCCGGCAGGCTGGCGTCGCGATTTTGTCCTGCACAATTGGGGCTGGGACAAAGACGCGGACCTCAACACGATCTACGGGGAAACGAGCGAACCACTGCCGTTCCGCACGATGCAGGCCTACCCCGCCCCGGCGGACCAGCCCCGACCGGCCACGCCCGCCTACCGCGACTACCTGCGGGATTACCAACACCGCCGCCAAGCCGACGGTCCCTTTCGCAACCACATCCGCGACTTTTCGCGCTCGCCGCCGACCGGCTCCGCCTGGCCGTAAGCCAGGCAGGACGGGGCGCGGAGCGAGCGGCTACGGCTGGACGAAGACGACGCACATCGGACGGGCAACCTGCGCTTCATGCCCCGTGGCGGTCAGTTCCCCGGTCTCCTGATCGATGCGGAAAGAAACGAGGTTGTCGGCGTCGCGGTTGGCAGCGAGGTAATACTGGCCGGTCGGATCCATGCCGACAAACCGAGGATGCCCACCGCGCGTCGGCTCGAGCTCGACCAGTTCCAACTGGCCCGTCTGCTGGTCGATCTGGAAGACCGCCGTACTGTCGTGGCCCCGATTCGAACCGTACAGGAATTGGCCGCTCGGATGGACCACCACCTCGGCCGTCGAGTTCGCTCCGGTGAAGTCGGGCGGCAGCGTGCGGATCGTTTGGATTTCGGTCAACGTCCCCCGCTCGGCATCGAACCGCAACGCGGAGACGGTGCTATCGAGTTCATTGATCGAATAAAGAAAAACGCCGTTGGGATGAAACGTCAGATGCCGGGGACCGGCACCCGGGGCGGCCTGCCAACGATCGGCCGTCTCCAGTTCGCCTTCGTCGTGGATCCGGTATAGCTCCACGTGATCGGTCCCCAGGTCGGCGACGCACAGGAACCGGCCGCTCGGATCGAAGGCGACGCCGTGGGCAAACGGTTTCTGCTGACGTTGGGGATGGACGCTCTTGCCGGCATGTTGCCGGATCGTGGCCACGGGCTGGATCTTGCCATCGGGGGCGATCGGCAGCAGGCTGGTGCTGCCGCCCCCGTAATGCGCCACGGCCACCCGTTCGCCGCCCGGCCCCACTTCCAGATGGGTCGCCCCGCGGTCACCGCTGGGCTCGACATTGAGCCGTTGCAGCGTCCCCTCGGCCGGCCGTCGCACGAAGGCATGCACGTCGCCTTCGGTCAAGCTATAGAGCCAAGGTTGCTGCGGATGCAGGGCAAGGAAGCCGGTGCTTCCCGCCGCGACCGCCGGCGTGGGCTCGGTAAAGGCGCCCGTGGCGAGGTCGAACCGGCAGCTGGAGATCCCCTCGCTGGCGGTCCCCGAAGCGATGTATAGGACCTGTTCGGCAGCGACGGCCGAGGGGAGCGAGAACGCAACGTGAAAACCAGAAACCATCAAACCGATCATCAGTGGGGGACAAAGCGAGCGGAGCGAACGAAGACCATGCATGGCAGCAACTCGGGGCGGGGGGAAGGGACAGGCGACGGCGAACCAGCAACCTGCCGATGATAATCGATCCGGCGGGCCAGGGCGGGTTCCCATTTTTCCTTTGCATCAGGTTCTCCCGCTCCCTTACATTAAGACTCCGTCGCCTTGTGTAGCGCCCCCCTGCCTTGCCCTGGGCTGATGAACTTGCCATGGGCTGATGAAATCCTGCCGAGTTAGGCAGACCGGGGCATCGGTGGCAAGCCGAGATCGTGACGCCGCGTCAGCCTCGACTTGGCCCCCCTTCCCGATCGCGCGCCGCTGAGAGCTCCCCACCTTCGCCCCACCCCGTTTCCAGCCTCGCGCAGCCGGCCCACGTCGGCCGAACGTTTCCCACCCGCCCCAAAAAAACCTTGTTCTGGAGACGTCCGATGCGATCACGCAGTCCCTCGGCGCCCGCGGCCTCCTGCCGTGGGCCCCTCTCGCGGCGATCCTTTATGGAGATCGGTTCCCTCGCCCTGGGCGGTCTCTGCCTGAGCGACCTCTTGCGTTTGCAGGCGGCCGAGGCCGCGGGGGGCGGCGGCCTCGCGCCCGATACTTCAGTGATCCTGATCTGGCTGCAAGGCGGTCCCAGCCATATCGACATGTACGATATGAAACCCGAGGCCCCCTCGACGCACCGCAGTCCCTTCGGGCAGATCGACACCAAGGTGCCGGGGCTGGAGATTTGCGAACACATGCCGTTGCAGGCGGAGGTCGCCGACAAGTTTTCGATCGTCCGCTCGATCGCCCATGGGCAGAACGGACATGCCGGCGGCGCGACCCGGTTCCTCTCCGGTTACGACCCACCCCGTCCCAACGAACGGGTCGGCGCCTATCCCGAGATGGGATCGATCGTCGCCCAATCGCGGCAGGGGGTCGACCGGGGCGTCCCCAACTACATCTGCAGCACGCAACGACTGATGGGAGGCGGCCCGGCTTACCTCGGCAAGACCGCGGCCCCCTTCGTGGTCGACGGCGACCCGAACAGCGACTCCTTCCAGGTCAAGAACCTGCAGCCCTCCCCTGCACTGGCGGACGCCCTGTGAGATCGTGCCCGACTGCTCGGAGAAC
>CAYNVI010000576.1:0-3225 GCA_964400585.1 uncultured Pirellulaceae bacterium
CCATCACGCAGCGGGTTCGGTGGCTGTCATCGCCGCCGACCGTTTCGGTCAGCAGGTCGTCCCACAACCGTTCCCGCTGCTTGCGGAGGTCGACGATCTCGGCCTCGGCCATCTCCCGCTCTTCCCAATCCTCGGCCGCCTCGATCATTTCCTGGCAACCGTGGATCTCGTCGGTCAGCCGTTTGAAGTCGAGGTATTTGTGGGTCATCCGTGCCAACCCGCCATGCTCGCGGGCGACGGCTCCCATCCGGGCGCCGTCGGCCTGCACCTGGGGGTCGGCCATCTGCTGTTCGAGCTCGCGAAAGCGCGTCAGTTTTTCTTCGAGGGAGTCGCGAATGGTCGTGGACATGGCGGTCGGGCGGGCGGCGCGGAGACAATCGAACAGAAAGGAAGCTGCAAAAAAAGCCGCGTTGCCCTCGGAAGTGCGGAGGGCGCGGCGGCTGGTCGGTCGAGTCGGTAGGAGCGCAGCTACTTGCGGTTCTTGCCCGGCTTTTTCTTCTTCAGGCTGCCGTAGGTCCCGGCGGCGAATTTCTTCTGGAACTTATCGATCCGCCCTGCCGTGTCGACGTACTTCAGCTTGCCCGTATAGAACGGATGGCATTCGCTGCAGATATCGAGCTTCAGCTCGGGACGCGTGCTCCGCGTCTGGAACGTATTCCCGCAACCACAGGTCACCGTCGTTTCCTGGTACTCGGGATGGATGCCTTCTTTCATCTCTTGCTCACTTCCGCCGTGTCGGGGGGCTCCGCTGGATCGATACAGCGGGCACAAGCAGGCGGCGTTGATGGTCGGAAACAGAAGACGAACCGGTGCTGCGGTGAAGTCCGAGCGGTTCGTCAATAGCTCAATCTCGAATATTAAGTTCGCCTGCCCCTTTTTGGCAAGGGCGCCGGCGGCGAGAGCGGTGGGAATTTTGCCGCCCCGGTCGCCAAAACTTGGTATCATCGACCCCCCCGCCGAAGGCTGCGGCTTCACCCCTGCTGCCGCGGCGGATTTCTGTCCCCCGCGATCGGTGTCTGGGAAGCGTTCGCCGGTCGGTCCCTCGTTGCCAAGCAGGTCCCTCATGGCCGATCCTTCCTCCCCGGAAACCCCGTATTCGTCGCCGGTCGAAGCGGCGGGCAGCCCGGCAGCGGCCACGGTGGCCGCGGCAGACGCCACCGGCGGCGTCATCCCCTACAAGAATCCCAAAGCGCTGATCGCCTACTACTTGGGCGTGTTTTCGCTGATCCCTCTGCTCGGCGCCCCGCTGGCCCCGGTCGCCGTGGGGCTGGGGATCTGGGGGCTTCGTGATCGCCAACGCAATCCGGTCATCCGCGGCGGGGCTCACGCCTGGGTGGGGATCGTGCTGGGGACGCTGGTGATGCTCGGTTATGTCGGCCTGCTCGGCTTGGGCTTTTTCGCCTGATCGTCCGGAACATCCTGAGCGTTCGGAACGTCCCGGGGCGGCTGGTCGGCCTGGTCGGCCCGCCGCCAGCGGTCGACCACCACGGTATCGACGATCAACTGGGAGACGTGAAAGGCGATCATCGGCAGCACACTGGCCCCGAAACCGATCGCGATTTCCAGCCCGACCATTAGCGTTTTTTGGCTTCCCGCGATCCCGACGGCAATCTGCTGGGCGCGCGTCAAACCGGCCGAGCGAGCCGCCACGATCGCGGCCCCTAGCGCCGTCAGGTGAACCAGCGTGGCCAGCCCGAGCATCGCTAGCAAGGCTCCCCAACCGCCCAGCGCGGTCGTCCCCGCGGCCATCCGCCGGTCGGTCTCGACGGCCCCCAGCAAGACCATCAACAGCAACCCCAACTGGGCCATCAGGGAGACCCCGCCTTTGCGGTAGTCGACCCAATCGGAGCCGCCCAGCCGGCGAAAGAGCTGCGCGAGCACGATGGGGACGCCGACGACCAAGAACAATTTTTGCACCTGGGCGAAGTAATCGAGCTCGGCCGAGCGGCGCAGCAAGATCGCCAGGCCGAGGGGGGCGACCGCAAAACAAAAGAGGTTGGTGACGATGGTCGTCATCAAGGAGATCGCGTCGTCCCCTCCCGCCCGGCGAGTCCAAACCGAGGCCGAGGCGAGCGTACAGGGGACGAGCGCCGCCACGATCAACCCGTCTCCCAACGCCGGCGGCAGCAGCCAGGCGACCGCGGCGGCCAAGCTGGGAACCAACGCGATGTTCAAGCTAATGGCCAACAGCGACGGGCCCGGCGCCCGGATGCTGCGGACGATGGCATCCGATTTCAACGTGACCGCCATCAAGAACATCACCACCCCGACGATCGTCGCCCGGATTCCCGTCGATGCCGCCAGCGGCTGCAGCCAGCCCGCTGGACCGAAGCCGAGCGCCAGGCAGCCGGCCAGCGAGAGCAAAAACCAGTGGCGGGAACAGAAAGCGAGCACGCGAGGACGATCGAGGGCGGAGGGATGGCAGGCGGGCGGAGGGGCCACCGCCGCAAACGTCTCTTGTATCAGAAATGCCGGCGGGACTGGTCGGCGGGCGGGCGAGCATGCGGTTGAAGGGGGCGAGGGCAGATACCGAGGCGAGGCATTCGATTCGGCTCGCCCCGGAAACCAGGGTCGCGTGTTGGCCTGATGAACGCGTTGGCCTGATGAACATGGGCCAAGCGGAGCGAACCGGGGGTAGTCGTGGTGGGTCGATATCGTGACGCCGAGGGAGCCTCGGCTTCTCCCCTCCCCCTATCCCCCTCCCCCAACCCGTTCGCGGTAACGTTGTCCATGATGGCAACGTTTTTCGCGCGAACGGATTGGGGGAGGGGGGACTGAAAAAGGCTTCGCCTGACGAACCACGGCGGGCAAAACGGATCCGGCGACGGAAAGATTTCCATCAGCCAGCCGCGCGGGGAGGCTGGGTCCGAAGACCGAAGAAGCTGGTCGTGGGACAGCGAGCCTAGGCGAAGCGGGCGAGCGAGTGCTACGATTTCACAGCCCCCCGCCCTGCCCCGCGGACCTGCCCCTCGAATCGAGCTGCTTCCGGATGTCGCACAACACGTTTGGTCACCTCTTTCGCTTCACCACGTTCGGCGAGAGCCATGGCCCGCTGATCGGCTGCGTCGTCGACGGCTGCCCGCCGCGGTTACCGCTCGCAGCGGAGGAGATCCAAAAGTCGCTCGACCGGCGCCGCCCGGGGCAGTCGAAGTTTACGACGCAGCGGAAGGAGCCGGATCAGGTGCGGATCGTTTCCGGGGTGATGACCGATGAGGCGAGCGGCCA
>CAYNVI010000577.1:0-3225 GCA_964400585.1 uncultured Pirellulaceae bacterium
GGGGGGAGGGGGGGGGAGGCTTGGTGACCGATCGAGAAGTCGGGGGAAGGGATCAGCCTACGGTAGTACCCCGATCGGCTGGGTAAAGTTTCGCCGGAAGCAACGATTTCTTGGGATCGAGCCGGAGCGAGAAAGCAAAGCGAATCCGGGCGAAAGCGGGGCAACGTTTTAGTCGCCTCCCGATTTCGTTTAAGATAAACGAGTCGTGAACCCCATCGATCCCCTGCGTTGCCGGGGGAACTTTTTGATTTCGAGGCCCTGCTTGCCAATGCGTTTCCCAGGCATTCCTGCGTTCCTCCTCGCCGTTCGCCGTCTTGGGGTCGGGGCTTGCCTCACCCTGACGACGACCTCGCTCGTCCTGGCCGACGAGGTCGCTGGCTCGCGGTTCAACCAGGAGATCCGCCCGATCCTGTCGGAACATTGCTTTGCCTGCCACGGCCCCGACGAAGCGACCCGGGAAGCCGGTCTGCGGCTGGATCAGGCGGCAGGGGCGGCTGCCGTCATCGACCGGGAAACCCCGCAGGAAAGTGCGCTGTGGCGACGGATCCTGGCGGACGATCCCTCCTTGCGAATGCCGCCGCCGGAGGTGAAACGGCAACCGAGTGAGGCAGAGCGGCAAACGCTGGCGGACTGGATCGAAGCGGGGGCGGCGTATCAGTCGCACTGGGCATTTGTGCCGCCGCAAGCGCGGCCACCGGCAGACGGGCCACCGGCAGACGAGCCACCGGCAGACGGGCCGCCAGAAGACGGGGGGGAGGACGCTCCGGTGGCGGCAGCGGAGGCGGCCGACACGATCGACCGGTTCGTGGCGGCGCGGCTCGACGAGGTCGGTTTGCCCGCTTCGTCGCCGGCCGATTGGGGAACCCTGTTTCGCCGCGTTACCTTTGATTTGACCGGCCTGCCGCCGACGCCCGCCGAGGTCCAGGCCTTTTTACGGGCACCCAGTGAGCGTGCTTACGCCGCCTGGATCGACCGCTTGATGGCATCGCCTCGCTACGGCGAACGGATGGCATTGCCGTGGTTGGAAGCAGCCCGCTACGCCGACACCGATGGCTACCAAAATGACCGGTATCGCTACATGTCGGCTTGGCGCGATTGGGTGATCAAAGCGTTCAACACGCACATGCCGTATGACCAATTCGTGATCGAGCAATTAGCCGGCGATATGCTGCCGGACGCGACGCTTAGCCAGCAGATCGCGAGCGGGTTTGGACGCAATCATCGCATCAATTCCGAAGACGGATCGATCCCCGAGGAGTGGCGAGTCGAGAATGTCGTCGACCGGACGGACACGTTTGGAACCGTTTTTCTGGGGATGACGGTCGGTTGCGCCCGCTGCCACGATCACAAGTACGATCCGATCTCGCAGCAGGATTACTACCGCCTGTACGCCTACTTCAACAACATCGCCGAATGGGGTATCGGTCCCAACAACGGCAACAGTCCCCCCTTTGTCCCCGTTCCCGAGGCCTGGCCCTACCTCGATCCAGAGGAGGACGAAGCCTTGGAGCCGGAGCCGCTGAAGCTGCGGCGCGCTCGCAAAGAGGCCGGCAACGGACTGCAGCGACCGCAAGCGGGTTCGCCGCAGACGACGATGGTGATGCAGGAACGAGAAGAGCCTCGCGAGACTTTTCTACTGGTCCGTGGCCAGTACAACGCGCCGGATCGTGCCCACCCGTTGCAGCCGGGCGTTCCCGAGACGTTGGCCGGTCCGCTGGAGCAAACCCCGCAGGATCGCTTGGAACTGGCCCGCTGGCTGGTCGATCCGCAACATCCGTTGACCGCCCGCGTCGCGGTCAATCGCTTCTGGCAGCAATTCTTTGGACGGGGCCTGGTCGAAACCAGCGAGAACTTTGGATCGCAAGGAAAGCCCCCTTCGCATCCGAGGTTGCTCGACTGGCTGGCGATCGAGTTCATCCGTTCGGGCTGGGACATCCCGTATTTGCAGCGCACCATCTTGCTGAGTCGCACTTATCGGCAAGCTTCCGCGATCGACCCCGCAAACATATCCCGAGATCCCGAGAATCGTTGGTTGTCGCGCGGTCCCCGGCGGCGTTTGAGTGGATTTGCGCTGCGGGATCAGGCGCTGGCCGTCAGCGGGTTGCTGGTCGAACAGATCGGGGGGCCGTCGGTGAAACCATACATGCCGCCGAACATCTGGAAGGCGTTCTCCAACAACAAGTACGTCCAGGATCATGGGGCCAAGTTGTATCGTCGTAGCTTGTACACCTATTGGCGACGAACGATCCCGCCGCCGACGATGATGACCTTCAATGCCGCCGGGCGGGAAGTCTGTGCGGTCCGCACCGAACAGACCAATACGCCGCTGCAGGCGTTGACCTTGATGAACAACAAGAGCTTCGTCGAAGCGGCGCGGTTCCTGGCCGAGCGGATGCTGCGCGAGGGAGGGCCGTCGTTGAGTGCCCAGATCCAGCATGGCTTTTGGCTGGTCTGTGGAAGGGCCCCCAGTCACGAAGAGCAACGCGTCCTGCACCGGGCGCATGCCGGGTTTGCCGCCGAGTTTGCGGACCGGCCCGAGCAAGCGAACGCGCTGCTGAAAACGGGGGAAACGCCGCGAGACGCCACGTTCGATCCGCCCGAGCATGCGGCGATGACGATGACTGCCTCGCTGCTGTTGAATCTGGAAGAAGCGATCACGCTCGATTAAATCGTCACCTATTGCTTTGTGGTTTTGAGATGACACGTATGACCGACGCTGCTGCCGCCTGCCATGGCCGGACGCCCTCGCTGGGCGACTGGTTGCCGAGCGGATCGGCGCTTTCCCGCCGCTCGATGATGCTCGGCACGGTGGGGCTGGCAGGGCTGCTGCGTGGCTTGCCGGCCGCCGCGGGGCCTTCCGCCGAGGCGACCGCCCCAGGCGGCCTGCCGGGTGTGCCGCATCGTGCGCCCCGGGCCCGCCGCGTGATCTACCTTTTTCAATCGGGCGGTCCAGCGCAGATGGACCTGTTCGATTACAAACCGAAGCTGCAGGATCGGTTTGGCGAGGAAGTCCCCAAGTCGGTCTATCCGGACGATCGCAAGACGACGATGTCGTCGGCCCAAGGGAAATTCCCGGTAGCGCCCAGCAAATTCCGGTTCCAGCAGCAGGGCGAATGCGGGGCTTGGATCAGCGAATTGCTGCCGCACACCGCGGCGCTGGCCGACGAACTTTGCATCGTTCGCTCGCTGCATACCGAGGCGATCAACCACGATCCCGCGATCACC
>CAYNVI010000578.1:0-3222 GCA_964400585.1 uncultured Pirellulaceae bacterium
ATCGCGGCGTCGCCGTCGACCCGGTCGTCTTTCGGCGGGCCCAGCGGTACTGGATCGATCGCCAGAAGGCCAATGGCGGGTGGGTCTATTCCGGATTGACGCCGAAAGGGAGCATGACCTGTGCGGGGATCGCGTCGTTGGTCATCTGCCAAGGCCATTTGCAGGATGCCGAAGCGCGGGCTGAAGAGGACCGGATCCTCTGCTGCGGCGGCAGCGACGAGGTGGCGGATGAAATCGAACAAGGGCTCGACTGGCTGGGCGATCGTTTTGCCGTGCGGGTCCATCCGGGTGCCGGCGGGTCCTCCTCGGTCTATTACTACCTGTATGCCCTCGAGCGGGTCGGGCGGATGACGGGACGGCGGCTGATCGGCGGGCACGATTGGTACCGCGAAGGGGCCGAGTTCCTGGTCGCGCAGCACAAAAAGTTCATGGGGACCTATTGGAAGGGATCGGGCTTCGGGGAGAACGATCCGAATGTGACCACCTCCTTCGCCTTGCTTTTTCTCGCCAAGGGAAAACGCCAGGTGGTCGCCGGACGCTTGCGGTATGACGTCGCCGCCGAAAGCACCAGCGACGCTTGGCAGCAGCACCACGATGGGCTGCGGCAATTGGTGCGACGCGTGGAACGCGATTGGGGACGCGACCTCACCTGGCAGACGATCGACCTGGCCGGAGCGCGGACCGAGGACTTGTTGCAGGCCCCGGTGCTGATCATCAGCGGCCGCGAAACGCTCCCTTTCTCCGCCGATGACAAAGCGCGGTTGAAGGATTACGTCGATCAGGGCGGGTGCCTGCTGTTCGAAGCGAATGCGGGCAACGGGTGCGGCTCGGCCGCGCCCTTCGAACAAAGCGTCCAGGCCCTCTGCCGGGAATGGTACCCGACTGCTCCGCTGGAAAAACTTCCGCCCAGCCATCCCATCTGGAACGCCGCCGGGCGGGTCGATCCGGCCCCGCTCGGTGCCGACTATTGGATGTACGGCGTGCAGGCCTGTTGCCGGACCGCGATCTTTTACACCCCCCAAAGTCTCCACTGCCGCTGGGAATGGAACGATCGCGTGCAGCGCGGGTTGGTCGACTCGGCCCCGGTTCGCGCCGAAACCAACGCCGCGACGCAATTGGGACAAAACCTGATCGCGTACGCCACGGGACGCGAGTTGCAGGACAAGCTGGCGGTGCGGACGATCCGGGAGGCGGAGCTGACCGACAAGCCCGACCGCGGCTACTTGAAGATCCCGAAGCTGGCCGTCGCGGCCGGCAGTGAGGAAGCCGATCGGGCCCTGCCCAACCTGCTGGCGATGGTCCAAGAAGCGGCCCCCTTACGGATCGCGACCCTCCGCGAACCAGTCGCCCTGCAAGCCGACGTGCTGGAAGCCTACCCCTTGGTGTGGCTCCATGGGCAAACCGATTTCCGGCTGACCCCGTCGCAGCGTTCCGCCCTGCGGACGTACCTGGAAAACGGCGGCGTCTTGTTGGCCGATGCGATCTGCGGCAGCCCTGCCTTTGCCGCGGCGGTCCGGCGTGAACTGGCGGTGATCCTGCCCGACAGCCCGCTGAACACGTTGCCCGCCGAGCATCCCGTCTTCGGTTCGCAGTCCGGCGGCTACGATCTTTCCAACGTGACCCTCCGCAAGCCGACCCAAGGCCCCAATGGGATGACGATCAACCGCCGGCGGACGGCGCCGGCGATCGAGATGGCCAGCCTCAACGGGGTCGCCGTCGCCTTCCTTTCCCCTTACGACTTGAGCTGTGCGTTGGAAAGCGCCAACTCGATCCAGTGCCCCGGCTATCCTACCGAGGACGCCGCCAAGATCGGGACGAACCTGATCCTGTACGCGTTGCGGCAGTAAGCAAGCGTGGCGGGTCCGCGGCGGCGTTTCGAAAGGCCGCCGCTCCGAAAAGGGCGAAGCGGGACCGCTGAAGGGGCGAAGCGGGACCGCTGAAGGGGCGAAGCGGGACCACTACAGCTTTTCCACATAGGCGTAGTAGGCGCCATAGACTTCCCCGTCGGCGGTCTTCCAGGTCGCCTTCAGGCGTTGCTTGCCGGCGGGCAGCGGGACCCGGAAGGTGATCTCTTTCGCGCCGGCCGGGATCGCCTGCTGGGCCTCGATGTCGCCCACCTGCAGATGAGCCGTGACCGGGCGAATCGCCTTCCCGGGGACCGCGCGATAGGCCCGCTGTCCCGGCACGTCGGGGGCGGCGGGCAAGCCGGCGTCGATCGCCGTGTCCGCCGAGCGGGGCCACCGCCGCAGGCGGATTTCGTAATCGCCCGCGGCCACCACGTCGACGTTCCAGAACCCGATATTCCTCGCCCCGTTCATCGCCGTCCGGATGTGACGCTGGTTCCAGGGGGTGGAACCGGTGGTGATCCAGTCGTGCGACGTCAGGCGTGCCGGATTGTCGGCCGGGTGCCCCAGGTCGATCGCGGTGGCGTTGTCGAAAGTCGGCAGCAGTTCCTGCCACCAGGCGTTGTAGAAGTTCCGCAGCCGGGCGACGATTCGAGGGTAATCCTCCGCCACATCAAACTGCTGGTTCGGATCCTGTTGGATGTCGAACAGTTGCGCGCCGTTGATCAACCGCCACTGCGAAGTCATCACGGCGCTCTTCCGCCACTTGATCGGGTCTTTCACGCGTTGCGAATCGGTCACCAGGATGCGATCGGGCCAGTCCTCGGCGGCGTCGCGAAGCAGCGGCACGATGCTGGTACCGTCGAAACGGATCGCTTCGGGCGGGGGGATCTCGCACAGGTCGAGCAAGGTGGGAACCACATCGACATGCGCGGTGATCGGACGGACGTCGCGGCCCTCCTGCAGGTCGCCCGCCGGCCAGGAGACGAAAAAGGGGACGCGATGACCGCCGTCGTATTCGCTGCCTTTACCCGCGCGCATGCCGGCGTTGAACAGCCGCCAGCCGGAGGACGAACCGTTGTCGGTCGTGAAGATGAAGATCGTGTTTTCAGCGAGCCCCTCCTCGGCCAGGAACGCTCGCAGTTGGCCGACGTTGTCGTCGATGTTGGCGATCATCCCGAAGAAGTTCGCCAGCCCCACGCCTTGGTCCGCATACGGTTGGCTGTACTCCGGCGGGGCGTGCATCGGACCGTGCGGGGCGTTGGTCGCGATGTAGGCGAGGAACGGTTGGTCGGCCGCTTGCTGGGCGCGGATAAATTGTTTGGCGTAATCGAAAAAGACATCGGTGCAGAACCCTTCGACCGGTTCCGGGGTACCG
>CAYNVI010000579.1:0-3213 GCA_964400585.1 uncultured Pirellulaceae bacterium
CCCCGAAGTGGCGATCCTGCTGGTCGGCCGCAGTCGCAAGTTGCCGGTCGTGATGCCGGACGATTCGATTCAACCGCGTTTGATGATGCCGCTCAGCCTCTCGTACGATCACCGTCTGGTCGACGGCGGGACAGCCGCCCGCTTCCTCAACGACGTGATCGGCTATCTGGAAGCCCCCAGTCGCCTCCTGCTGGCGCTGTAACCGACAGCTCAAAAATGACTTCCCCGGCCCCGCGCCCCGGCGGCAAGCGGACAGGGTGAGGGTGGGCGCGAGCAAACCTGCAGTCATGTTTGAACGGTCCCGCAACTTCTCGTTTCCAAGGACGTGTGGATGCCCGCTGCCCCGCTGTTCCATTGCTCCCTCGCTGCCGCCCTGACGCTCGGTACCGCCGCGATGATCCTGGCCGCCGAGCCGGTCTCTTCGGGCCCTGAAAAAGCTCCTGAGCAAGCCGCGGAAAAAGCCGCGGAAAAAGCCGCGGAAAAAGCCGCGGAAAAAGCCCCTGAAAAAGCCCGCGAGGAAGCGATGCCCGTGCCCGCCCCGTCCGTGATGCTGCAACCTTGGAGCGGTCCCTTTGGAGGCGTGCCGCCCTGGAACGAAGTTCGCCCGGGCGAATTCGTGGCCGACTTTGACCAAGCCATCGCGGCAGCCGATGAGGAAATCGAAGCGATCGCCAACCGCCCCGAACCGGCGACCTTCGCCAACACGATCGTGGCCCTGGAACTGGCGGGCGAGCAACTCGATCGCCTCGAGACGCTCTTCGATGTGCATGCCTCGAACTTGAACGTCGGGCCCATCCCCGACATCGAGCGGACCGTCGCGCCGCAATTGTCGGCGCACGCCGACCGCGTCACGCAAAACAGCAAATTGTTCGCCCGCATCGCGGCGGTCTATGAGGGCCAGGAGATGGCGTCGTTGTCGGCCGCCCAACAGCGGCTCGTCGAAGACCGCTACCAAACGTTCGTCCGCAGCGGGGCGCAGCTGAACGAGGCCGAAAAGAACCAGCTTTCGCAGATCAACAGCCGGCTCGCCCGCCTGTTCACCGACTTCAGCCAGAACGTGCTGGCCGACGAACAAAGCTATGTGAGCTGGATCGAGGATCCCGCCGATTTGGCCGGTCTTCCCGACAGTGTCGTGGCGGCGATGGCCAGTGCCGCCCAGGATCGTGGCCGCCCCGGTCAGTGGGCCGTCACCAACACGCGTTCCTCGATGGATCCGTTCCTCACCTACGCCGATCGCCGCGGTTTGCGGGAACAGGTTTGGCGACGCTATTACCAGCGAGGTGATAACGGAGGCGAGCACGACAACAAGGAGATCATCACCGAAATCCTGCGGCTCCGCGGCGAACGCGCCGCTTTGCTCGGCTACGAAACCCACGCCCACTGGCGGATGGAACCGACGATGGCCAAGACCCCGCAGGCGGCGATGGAGCTGATGCTGAAGGTCTGGCCCAAAGCGGTCGCCCGCGTCCGCGAAGAAGTCGCCGACATGCAGGCGATCGCTGACCAGGAAGCGGAGGCTGACGGCACCGAACCGATCACGATCGAACCGTGGGACTACCGCTACTACGCGGAAAAAGTCCGCAAGGCCAAGTACGATCTCGATTTCAATCAGGTCAAACCCTACCTCCAGTTGGAACAACTCCGCGAGGCGATGATGTGGGTCGCCGGAGAACTGTTCGGGATGCAGTTCCAGGAGCTCCACGATCTGCCGGTCTTCCATCCCGACGTCCGCGTGTGGGAAGTCACCGACCGGCAGGGGCAACATATCGGCCTGTGGTACCTCGACCCCTACGCGCGCGAGGGGAAACGCAGCGGGGCTTGGATGAATGCCTACCGGGTGCAGTCCAACATGGACCGTCCCGTGACCCCGCTCGTTTCCAATAATTCCAATTTCGTCGAAGGCAACGAGGGCGAGCCGGTTCTGATCTCCTGGGACGATGCGGTCACCCTGTTTCACGAATTCGGCCATGCCCTGCATGGCCTCCGTTCCGACGTGACGTATCGCTCCCAAGCGGGCACCAATGTCGCCCGCGACTATGTGGAGTTCCCCTCGCAGTTGCTCGAGCACTGGCTGTCGACTCCCGAGGTCCTCAATCGCTTCGCCTTGCACTACGAAACCGGAGAACCGATGCCCCAGGAACTGCTCGAAAAGATCGAGCGGGCGGAGACGTTCAACGAGGGGTTTGCCACGGTCGAATACCTCGCCAGTGCCCTGGTGGACATGAAGCTTCATCTGGCCGGCCGCCAGCCGATCGATCCCGATCGCTTCGAGCAAGAGACGCTCGCCGAACTCGGCATGCCCGCCGAACTCGTGATGCGGCACCGGATGCCCCAGTTCATGCACATCTTTTCCAGCGACAGTTACTCGGCGGGCTATTACAGCTACCTCTGGTCCGATGCGTTGACCGCGGACGCGGCGGAACTGTTTGAGGAGGCGGGGAGTTTTTACGATCCCGAAATCGCCCAGCAGCTGGACGAGCACGTGCTGTCGGTCGGCGACACGATCGATCCGGCCGACGGCTTCCGCGCCTTCCGTGGTCGCGATGTCGATACGACCGCGCTGCTGCGGAAACGAGGCTTCCCGGTCGACTGACCGGTTCAATCGCTCGGCGGGCCGGCCGCCGCTGCCTCCTGCAGCAGGGCGGCAATCCGGGGTAGGAGGGTTTCCAACCGGTAATCGCGCAGCCCTTGGGATTGCGCTGCCGCAGCCCGCTGCAGCGCCGTCGCCGGATCGTCGAGCAAGGCGGCGATCGCGGTTCCCAGCGCCTGGGGATCGGCCGCCGGGACCAACGCCCCGTAGCGTCCGGCTCCCAAGGCTTCGGGGGTCCCGCCGCTGGCGGTCCCGATCACCGGCACGCCCAACGCCATCGCCTCCAGCACCACATTCGGCATCCCTTCGAAGTGCGACGGGACGAGGCAGGCCTGACACCGTGCCAGGATCGGCGGGACCTGGGCCCGATGCCCCAAAAAGCTGACCTGGTCGGCCAGCCCCCGCTCCCGCGTCAGGTTTTCCAGCGTCTCCCGCATGGGCCCCTCCCCGACGATCCAGAGGTGCCAATCGCGACGTGCCAGGAGGGCTAACCCTTCGAGTAAGTCACGCTGGCCTTTTTCCTGGCTGAGGCGGCCGATACAGATCAAGTTGATGCGGTCGGGACGCGGTTCCCAGTCGACCGGCGCGACTTCGGCAGCCGCCTGCAGACGCGCCGCATCGAC
>CAYNVI010000580.1:0-3206 GCA_964400585.1 uncultured Pirellulaceae bacterium
TTGTTCGGCGGCGAGGGCGAAAAAGGATTCAGGTTCCCCGCCTGGGGATTGGTCTGATAGGGGTCAAACAGCGGACTGCCCAGTTGAGCGCCGCCCGCCGGAGCCGGCGGGGGCGAAACCGGCGCCAGTTGTGTCTGCGGAGTAACGCCCCCCGAGGCGTTACCAGGCAGCGCAGGGGCTTGATTGACCGGCATCGGCCCCTCCTGCGCGAACCGCGGGCGCTGCCCCAGGCCCCGCCCAGCCGCCAGCGCGAGCCCCACGGTGACGCTGGCCATGCACAGAACCCTGCCGAGGTGTCGCCGATTCCAACGCTTCACCCCTCACCTCCCAAAAATTGGCTCAATGGATTCAAGTCGGGCCGTCCGAATGCCGATACCGACAAGTTCCCAGGAGGATTACTCCCTTCGCCCAGGGAGCGTCAAGATCAGCGTCCGCCCCACAGCAAAGCCTTGATGCCGCGCCACAGACTGAGCAGCACCCCCATCAACAGCAAGCAGGCCAGCAACACGGTCAAAGTCAGCGGGTTGAGATTCGGCAGCAGCAGCCCTCCCCAGAAGGTCGGCCAACCCAGCACGGTTGCCGCTGCCCCCACGCAGAGGTAAGGCCCAAACGCTTGCGCACGCTCCCCGGTCAAGATCCGCTGCAGCAGAAAAATCGCGATCGCCGCGAGGGGAGCCAGAAAAAACGCCATCAGCGAAGCCTGCCAGCCGAGGAAGGCTCCGATCATCCCCATCAGCGTCACGTCGCCGAACCCCATCGCCTCCTCGCCCATCGCCCAGCCGGCGACCAAGCGAACCGCCCAGACCGTGCCGCCGCCGACCGCCAGCCCCACCAATGCGGTCAGTAATCCTTGCCAGTGCGCTCCGCCCAGCAGCCCCCAGACGCCGGGAATCGCCAACAGCCCCGCCACAAAAAGTCCCGCCAAAACTTTCCAACCGGGCGGACGCACCAGCGCCGCAAAGAAATACTGCACTCCTTTTTTCCAGCCGCGACGGAGGATGACCCGACGGTTGGCCAGGGCGAAACACCAAGCCGTCCAAATCGCGATGGCAAGCAGCAAGCCCGCCGTCCCGCTCGATTGCGGGCTCCAGCCGGAGGGGAGCGTCATCAGGCAGGGCAACAGTTGGCCGTTGACCGTGCAGGGCAAGAAGGCCGCCAGCGAAACGGTCCCCCAAACCAACGCGAACAACGTCCCCGGAACGGTGATCGCATCGGGGATCGTCTGCTCATCGAGGTCGATGAACGTGGCCACAACCATCAGCAGCAAGAGGACGGCGTGCCCCCAAAAGATCCAGTTGGTCCAGGGGGCTAACCCGGCGAGCGTTGCCGGCTGCCGCCAGACCTCTGGCAACAGCGTCCCCGCTTCAGTTTCCAGCCAATACAAACCCGGCAACGCCAGCCCCAAGCCGACTTCGATCAGCAACGGCCGCAACCAAAACGGCAGCCGCGGCCGCCAATCGGCAGGCACCTCGTAGCCCAACTTCTGAAAGCGCGCGACCGCCCAAATCCGCTGATCCGCCGATTCGGTACCGCGCAGCCACCAGCCGACCACCGGGATCCGTGTCGGCCACGCCCGGCGAGCAGCGCTGCCCGGCACCGGCGACCAAGGGCTCACCGGTAAGGGGAACCAGGCAAGCGCATAAATCGCCCAGTTCACCAGCGCTCCGGCCAGCAACCCGATGCCTCCCAGGAGGAGCAGACGGAGCGAAAGGGGCAGCGCGATCCAGGCAGCCATCACAAGCGGTCTTCCTTTGCCAGGGGCGGAAAGCGCGCCGAGCCCCACGCCGCTACCGTAGCGGCAGGAGCGGTCCGACGATCCGGGGCGAGCGCACCGACAAGCAATCACCCGCCCCTGCCGCTCGTCGGCGACGCGTCCATCGACCAAAATGTAGCTCAAACGGTCCCCGCTGTCGGGGCCGGATCGATTTCCCGGCGCCGCATGCCCCCGTGGGCGTTCGCGGCGACATGCATGAAAGGAATGGCTCGTGGCCCACCCGATGGACGAGATCTGGATGCAGCGAGCCCTCGAGTTGGCGCCCCGCGGCGAAGGAGCCGTCGAACCGAACCCGATGGTCGGTTGCGTGATCGCCCGGGGCGACACGATGCTCGGCGAAGGCTATCACGCCCAATATGGCGAAGCCCACGCGGAACGGGCCGCCTTGGCAAGCGTGCCGGAGGGCACCCCGCTGGCCGGGGCCACGTGGTACGTGACGCTGGAACCATGCTGCCACGCCGGCAAAACGCCTCCTTGCACCCAAGCGATCCTGGCGACCCAGCCAGCCCGCGTGGTGGTCGCGGTGCGCGATCCTTTTCCCGAAGTCGACGGCGGCGGCCTCCGGCAGTTGCAGGAAGCGGGCGTCGAAGTCAGCGTCGGCACGGGCGAAGCCGAATCGCGGAGGTTGCTCGCTCCCTACCTAAAACGACTGGCAACCGGACGTCCCTGGGTCCTCGCCAAATGGGCCATGACGTTGGACGGCCGGATCGCCACCGCCACCGGGGACAGCCAATGGATCTCTTCGGAAACGGCGCGGCAACGCGTCCACGAACTGCGCGGCTGCGTCGATGCGATCGCCGTCGGCGCCGGCACCGTGGCGGCCGATGACCCACGACTGACCGCGCGACTGGGCGGACCCCGAATCCCGGTCCGGATCGTCTTTTCCCGCCGGGCCCGCTTGCCGCTCGACGCGGCCTTGACCCGGACCGCCCAAGAGATTCCCGTCCGCTTGTTCTGCGGACCGCAACCAGACGAAGCGATGACGGACGCGTTGCGGCAGGCCGGCGTCGACGTCGTGCCGCTGTCCGCTGACGATCCGATCACGATGGTCGATGAAGCGCTAGCGCACTGTGGGGCCGCCGGCATGACGAACCTGTTGGTCGAAGGCGGAGGCGGACTGCTGGGCAGCTTTTTCGATGCCGATGCGATCGATGAGTATTTCATCGCCATCGCCCCCAAAGTCGTGGGAGGCCGCCAAGCGCTCGGACCCCTGGGGGGCCAGGGGATCGGGATGCTCGCCGATAGCCCCCGCTTCGAATCCCCGCTGATCGAACGCGTCGAAGATGACGTGCTGATCCGCGTCCGCCGCCAGCCGCCGCATTAGCTGGACAGCATCCGCTTGGCTCAATCGATATCGGGCCGATCGACCACCTGCTTCTCAAATTTCGACAAGTCTTCGGGCTGACTCTGCGCTGGATCACCCGCTTCTTGC
>CAYNVI010000581.1:0-3205 GCA_964400585.1 uncultured Pirellulaceae bacterium
GTCCACGGGGCCATTCCCGAGATCGTGCAGCGGATGCACCAGGCGGTGGTCGCCGCGAAAGCGGCGGGGATCGCCCGGCTGCAAGTGGGTCAGACCGGCGAAGCGGTGCATCAAGCGGTGATCGAAGTCCAGCAGCGCCACGGTTTCCGCCTCTCCCGCGGGCAAGTCACCGACGAACCGACCATCCAGCATGGGACAGGCCATGGGATCGGGCTGGAGGTCCACGAGCCGATCTTGCTGGACGATGGCGGCGGTCCGATCCTCGAGCACGAAGTCTTCACCGTCGAACCCGGGCTGTACGGACGCGCGACCGGGGGCGTGCGGGTCGAGGACATGGTGGTGGTCACCGCCGACGGACCTCGCAATTTGAATCGGCTTGCCGAAGGCCTCGATTGGCGCTAAAGGGGCGGCAAAGATGCCCTCTCCTCCGCTCACTCACTCGGCTTCTGGAAATAGATTTTGACGTTATGGGTCGCCCGGCCGGCCGCCAAGATATCGAGCCGCCCGTCGCCGTTGAAATCGGCCACGGTCAGGTCCTCGCAAGCCATTCCTCCTTCGTCGATGACCTGTTGTTCCCATCCGCCGTCCCGGCGATCGAAGAGATACACGCCGGGGCCGACCGTTTCGCCGGTCCCTTGCTGACGATGGCCGATCACGACTTCGTCCGATACGTCGGCATCGAAATCGGCGCACCAGACGGCGTGGCCTTGGGCCAACGTATCGACCAGCACCTCGCGCCGTCCCTGCGTGCTTCCGAGAGGGCCGTCAAAGAGGTAGACGACGGCCGCGTTGCCGTGCATCGGTTCGATCGTGGCCAGCAGGGAGGTGCCGTCGGCGAGTTTGCCGAACTTGACCTCGCCAGCACCTCCCGCAGCCACTGGCCCGGCGTCGGTCATCAGCAGTTCGCGTTGCCACGGATCGCCGGCAAAGGCTCCGGGGGCGACGACGGAAACCCCTTCCTGGCTGGCCGTGAGGGTGACCTCTCGCTGCAGTTTGCGCCCCGGCAGCACTTCCGAAGCAGGCAGGCACCAATGGTTATGCATCCGCTGCACGTCGTCGGTCAGGACGGTTTTTCGCCAGCGATCGACGCGCGGGTCGGCGGGAATTTCAAACGCCAGCAGACGGGCCCCGTGCTGCTCGTTGCCGTTCAACGCCGAGACCACCAACTGGGGCGTTCCGGTTCCCAGCACGTCCCCAAAACGCATCCGGTGCGTCCACGGTTCGGCGTCGATCGGGTACCGATTCCAAAGTCCGCTCGCCCCGCGTTGCGGATCGCGACTGAGCCAGCTGATCATCCCTCCGTTGCGCGGCCAACCGGCGCCGAGGACAAAGTCGACCAGGCCGTCTCCGTCGATATCGCGGGTGGCGATGCAGACGTGGTCCTTGCGTGTCCCGCCCACAATCATCTCGTGGAGGTTCCAATCGGGAGCTTCGTACCAGAGCACGCGATCTTCGGTGACGACGACAGCGTCGAGTCGCCCGTCGCCGTTGATATCGGCTGCGGTCACCGCGTAGCCGACCTTTCCCGGCTGGGGATCGATGGTCACCGCTTCGAATTCGGTGGCGGAAACAGGGCGGGCCCAAACGCTCAGTAGGGTCAACAAGCAAAGGGTCATGCGAGGAAAGGACATACGGTCATCCTGGTTGGGGAAGGATCGGAGGAAGGGGGGAGGAGCCAATCAGCCCCAGGTGGAACGGGAGCCGCCCGCCGCAGAATCTTCCACGGGGCCGCACCTGCGACCACACCAGCCGGTTACCATAAGGAGGTTGGCGATCGCCCCCTCCCGGTCAGGGAGGCGGCAGCGAACCCGCTCACTTCACGTTCCCGCCACTCGCCCGCGTGGCTCCTAGCCGCCAGGCTCATGTGTCCATCATCGCTCGGGAGATCGCATGCCACTGCCAACCGATCGTGCCCTGTTTCACTGGATCGCGGGCGGGAACCCGGAGCGGTCCCCGCAGTTTGATCGAGACCCTCGTCGCGATCAACGCAGGGGCTGGTTCGAGGCCCTGATTATTCTGCTGATCGGCGTGTCGATAGGGGGGATCGCGGGGCCGGCTCGAGCGGACGAATCCGCTGCAGGGGTTTCCCATCCGTTGATCGAGACGGCGAACACGCTCGCCGAGTGGGAATCCCATCGCCAAGCGGTGTTGCAACGGATGCAGGGGGTGATGGGTCCCTTGCCCGCGGCCCCTGCCCCGGACGCACCCGCTTGGGAGACGCTGGCGAAGACCGACTGCGGCAGCTATGTCCGGATGCGGATTCGCTACCGTTCCCAGCCCGCTAGTTGGACCCCCGCGTTCCTCTGTGTCCCCAAGCGGGTTCTGGAGGATCCGGCTTCCCCGCCGGACGTCGCGGCGGTCCTCTGCCTGCACCCGACCGACAACGTCAATGGTCACAAGGTCGTTGTCGGTCTGGGAGGACGCGCCAATCGGCAGTATGGCAGTGAACTGGCCGAACGCGGGTTCGTGACGCTCTCGCCAGGCTATCCGCTATTGGCCGATTATCAGCCCGATCTGCAGGCCTTGGGCTGGCAGAGCGGAACCCTGAAGGCTGTCTGGGACAACATGCGGGGCATCGACTTGCTGCAGTCGTTGCCGTACGTCGACCCGCAAGGGATCGGCGCGATCGGACATTCCCTGGGCGGCCACAATGCGGTCTATACGGCGGTGTTTGATCGGCGAGTGCAGGCGGTCGTGTCGAGTTGCGGCCTCGATTCTTATCGCGATTACTACGGCGGCGATCCCGCACGCTGGGCCCGAGGGCAAGGCTGGACTTCCGACCGTTACATGCCCCGTTTGGCCGCCTACCAGAATCGGCTTGACGAGCTGCCCTTTGATTTCCACGAGATGTTGGCAGCGCTGGCCCCCCGCCGCGTGCTGGTGATCGCTCCCCTGCACGATTCCAATTTCCGGGCTGACAGTGTCGACCGCGTGACCGCCACGGCGCGGAAAATCTTCCAGCTCTACGGAACACCGAAGGCGTTACAGGTCCGTCACCCCGACTGCGATCACGACTTCCCGTGGGCCGAACGTCAGGCGGCGTACCGGTTTTTTCGCGCGTCGCTGGCCTCGGCCCCCGGCGGATGAGGCAGGCTCGGGCGGGCCACGGGTTTCTGGCGAAGCTTAAGCCAACAAGGCTTCAATCACTTGGCCCGGCTGGTTGTCGGTCAGCGTTTGCTGGCGGTTGGCCCACTTGTAGGAAAGC
>CAYNVI010000582.1:0-3183 GCA_964400585.1 uncultured Pirellulaceae bacterium
AGGCCGGTCCCGATAGCTTTAACTTTTTGCCGGTGCTGCTCGGTGATCAGCCGGCGGACCAGCCGGTCCGCGAGCAGTTGGTGGTTCGCTCGGCCAACGGGATGATGACCCTTCGCGAAGGAGCTTGGAAGCTGATCGACGGCCTCGGTTCGGGGGGATTTTCCAAGCCGGGGCGGGTCAAGCCGGCTGCCGGCGATCCCGCCGGCCAGCTCTACGACCTCGCCGAAGATCCAGGCGAGACGACGAACCTGTACAGCGAACGGCCGGAGCTGGTCGCTCGTCTCCGCGCCCGCTTGCAGGAGATCGAGCAAGCGGAGCGGAGCCGTCCCTAAACGCTTGGTCGAAGCGGCGGTCGCGGCTCCGATCCAGGACGGAGCGGAGCCCTCGACCGAAGCTAGGCGTTCGCCTGGGCGGCCTCTTTTTCCTGCTCCGCTTGCCGCTCGGCAAGCAACGTTTCCATCTTGGCGATCTCCTCGTGGAGGGCGTCCATCTCCGCTTGCCGGTGCCCAAGTTCTTCCCGTAACCGCACCAGCCGCCGCGCGGGATTGACGCCAAAGAGCCGACGGAACAGCTCCAGCACGATGAAGGCGCGGAACAGCCGCATCGCCGTGACCCGCAGACGATAGACCCGCAGCAGCTGCGCCAGCCGCTGCATGCGGGTGAACCGCACCAGCCAGGTCGCCCGCAAGATCCGCAGCGAGCGGAGGAAGGAGACCAGCGGCAACACGACGATGGCGATGTCCATCCAGTGGGTTTTCACGTAGGCCCATTTCCGCTCGGCCACCGAGACCATCACGATCAACTCCATCGCAAAGGCGAACCAGACGGTGCCGGTGCTGACGTGCAGCAGCAACCGCAGCCACAACCATTCGGCGATCGGCTCGCGAAACCAAACCTCAATCGTCAGCACGGGCAGGATCAGCGAGGCGATCCACAACATCGGCAGACTGAAGGCCCGTTCCAGTTGGATCCGAAGGGTGCGATCAGGACGCCGCCAACCGAGCCGAGGGAGCCAGATCCGCCCGCCCAGCTCGGGCGTCCACGCCCCCAATCGCAAGGGAGGACAACAGCAGAAGACGAGCGACGCGATCTGATAACGTCGCCATCCCGGCGACCAGGGACGCGTGACCCAGTGAAAGATCGCTTCGGCCAGGAAGAGGGGCCACAGCAGCAGGGCCACCGCCGCTACGACGCGTTCCAGATGACGAGCCGGCGGCGATAAGCGGGTCGGCGGCGCCTCGAAGAACGCAGATGCCTCGACCGAAGTCGCCGACACGGTCAACCGAGGCACATCGACCCACAGCACCAGCAGAATCGCCATGCAGAGGAGGAAGCCAACCGACAGCACGAACATCGGGATGGCGGTCCGCCCCGCCACCCGCCGGCGTGCTCGGGCTCCCAGGACGAACATGCCAACCTCTCCCTGCTACGCGGACGCAAAACCGTTCCTTGTCTTCCCTTCCTCTGAGGGCAGCAAGCGGGCGAAATCAAGGCGCAAAAACCGGCTCGCCTACCAACCCAGGACGTACGCGAAAATCAGTGGCGCACAGATCGTAGCATCACTTTGGATCATGAACTTGGGTGACTCTTTACTCAGTTTATACCAGGTGATCTTCTCATTCGGCACTGCGCCGCTGTAGCCGCCAAAACTGGTGACCGCATCACTGATCTGACAGAAGTACTGCCACAGCGGGGTTTCCAGTTGCAGGTCCTGGATCAAGATCGGGACGACGCAGATGGCAAAGTCGCCCGCGATCCCCCCGCCGATCTGGAAAAAGCCGATCGGGTGGTCGGCCGAAACCTCCAGGTACCAGCGCATCAGCCGCTCCATCTGCGCGGTCCCACTGCAGACCGCCGCATGACTGGAAACGACGCCTTCGTAAACCCGCGCGGCGAAGATATTCCCCAGCGTCGAATCCTCGTAACCTGGCACGAAGACCGGGATCCCCATCTCCTTGGCCGCCAGCATCCAGCTGTTCTGCGGGGGGACCTGGAAGTGCTGCGCCAGTTCCGGATCGTCCAGCAACCGGAACATGTACTCGGCCGGCGTGTAGCTTTCCCCGGCGTCGGCCGCGGCCGTCCAGAGATCGAGCAGCCGTCGCTCCAGATGCCGCATCACCGTTTCGGGGATGCAGGTATCGGTCACCCGATTGTAGCCCTCGTCGCGAAGGGCGACTTCGTCGTCGACCGACAACGCCCGCCAATCGGGCACGATCCGGTACTCGTCATGCGCCACCAGATTGAACAGGTCCTCTTCCAGGTTCGCCGCGGTGCAACTGATCGCATGGACCTTGCCGGCCCGGATCATTTCCGCCAGGGAGAGACCGAGCTCGCCCGTGCTCATCGCCCCGGCCAGCGAGACCAACATCTTGCCTCCCTGCTCCGACTCGACAAACGATCGGTAAGCACGCCCGGCGGCCAGCAGTTCGCGGGCATTGAAATGGCGGAAATGATGTTCCAGGAAGGCGGAGACCGAAGCGGGTCGCGATCCGTAGGCGGCCGCCGCAGCCGCGTGGGCGGGCTGCGTCTGAAAAGCGGGATCGTTCATCCGCAACGGCCTCCTTCGCAACAGGTTTCGCAAATCGTGTGACACCGCTGGCATTGCAGTTTGCCGCGGATTTCCAGCAGGGTCCGCCCTTCACAGACCGGACAGACACCCGGGTTGGTGGGCGTGCTGGGCACCGGCGGGAAAGTCGCCCGGTCAGGGTGGGAGGATTCAGCGGGCATCGTGAGGCGACTCCTGATCGGCGGGAGGGGACGAAAGAGCGGCTTCCAGACGAACGACGCGTTGGCGGAGTTCATCGATCTGCTGCTGGAGCGCTTGCCGCGATCCCTCGCCTTCGTCGGCAGACGGCGCGTCGGGGACGGCGGTCGCGGCGGGGGCCGACGCCGCCGGAGGGACCGTTTCGGTCTTGGCCAGCCGCGCCTGCTCGTCCGGTTCATAAAGCGTATGGGTGAATTGCTGCCCCCGGCCGGGGCGGCCCAGCGGCACCACCAGGCCTTTGTCGATCAATGCTTCCAGGACCGCGTTGGTGTTCGCCAGATCGGGCAGCGGTTCCATCCGCGACGCCCGCCCGCGCAATTCGCCGGCGGTCTGCGGGCCCCGCAGCAGCAACTCGGTCATCACGGCCGCTTCCTTGCTGTTGACGTCCAGCCATTCGTAGGCGGCATGCCGGTACTTGT
>CAYNVI010000583.1:0-3159 GCA_964400585.1 uncultured Pirellulaceae bacterium
ACTCTTGGGGGAGATCAGCCTGTTATCCCCGGAGTACCTTTTATCCGTTGAGCGACGGCCTTTCCATCCAGCACCGCCGGATCACTAACGCCGACTTTCGTCCCAGCTCGCCTGATTGGGCTCGCTGTCAGGCTCCCTTGTACGTTTGCGCTCGTGTTGCCCGATGGCCGACCGGGCCGAGGGAACCATGGCGCTCCTCCGTTACTCTTTGGGAGGAGACCGCCCCAGTCAAACTGCCCGATGAGCAGTGTCCCGTCAGTTGCGTGACGGTGAGGCACGACGACGATCCAGGCTGGTATTTCACCGGTGGCTCCATCCGGGCTGGCGCCCGGACTTCGCAGCCTCCCAGCTATGCTACACAGGATCGACGTCGGGCCAGTGCCAACCTGCAGTAAAGGTTCACGGGGTCTTTCCGTCTAGCCGCGGGGACGTGGTATCTTCACCACGACTGCAGTTTCACCGGGTCCCTCGTGGAGACAGTGCTCCGGTCGTTACGCCATTCATGCAGGTCGGAACTTACCCGACAAGGAACTTCGCTACCTTAGGACCGTCATAGTTACGGCCGCCGTTTATCGGGGCTTCGGTCGGCAGCTTCGGTTTCCCTCACCGCCTCCCTCAACCTACCGACACCGAGCAGGCGTCAGACTCTATACGTCCTCTTGCGAGTTGGCAGAGTCCTGTGTTTTTGGTAAACAGTCGCCGGAGCCGATCCTCTGCGGCTGGCTCGCGCCAGCGCCCCTTCTACCGAAGGTACGGGGCCATTTTGCCGAGTTCCTTCACGAGGGTTCTCCCGAACGCCTTCGGATGCTCGCCTGGCACACCTGTGTCGGTTTGCGGTACGGGCCGATGGATTGTCCGGACGGGGATTTTCGTGGCCGCGGCTTCAGGGACTTCCGGTCGGACCGTCGCCCTTGCGGGACGGGGGCGTCTATCACCCCGATCCCTTCCACCACGGCGTCACCCGCCATCAACCGCACCATCGGGTGCGGGAATATTCACCCGCTGCCCATCGACTACGCCTTTCGGCCTCGTCTTAGGTCCCGACTGACCCTGGGCGGATTGCCCTTCCCCAGGAAACCTTGTGCTTTCGGCGGGCCGGCTTCTCACCGGCCTTATCGTTACTCGTTCCGGCATACGCACTCGACGGCGCTCCACCATCCGTTACCCGTATGGCTTCGATGCGGCCGTCGACGCTCTCCTACCACTGGACTTGCGTCCAATCCGCGACTGCGGCGCGATGCTTGAGTCCCCGTCATTTTCGGCGCGGGACGGCTCGACCGGTGAGCTGTTACGCACTTTTGAAATGGTGGCTGCTTCTAAGCCAACATCCCGGCTGTCACCGCGGTCCCACTTCCTTTGCCACTGAGCATCGCCTTGGGGGCCTTGGTCGGCGGTCTGGGCTGTTTCCCTCTCGAGCGCGGAGATTTTCCCCCGCGTTCTGACTCCCGGGATACGGACATGCGGTATTCGGAGTTGGGTTCCGGTGGGTACCCGGGGAGGGCCCCAGCCGGATTCCGTCGCTCTACCCCCGCACGCTATCACCCGAGGCTGGCCCTAAAGCCATTTCGGAGAGTACCAGCTATCTCCAGGTTTGATGAGACTTTCACTCCTCCCCACGGGTCATCCCCCGATTTTTCAACATCGGTGGGTTCGGTCCTCCACGCCCTGTTACGGGCGCTTCAACCTGCCCATGGGTAGGTCACCTGGTTTCGCGTCTCTGGCACCCGACAACCGCCCTGTTCGGACTCGCTTTCGCTGGGGCTCCCCCCCTGAAGGGGTTAACCGGCCGGATACCAGAACTCGCCGGATCATTATGCAAAAGGCACGCGGTCAGGCGGCTCAATGAGCGTCGCCCTCCCACCGCTTGTAGGCACGGGGTTTCAGGTTCAGTGTCCTCCCCTTGTCGGGGTTCTTCCCACCATTCGGTCGCCCTACTGGGTTCACTATCGGTCGTCGCCCGGTACTTAGCCTTGCGGGATGGTCCCCGCCGATTCAGGCCGGGTTTCACGTGCCCGACCCTACTCGGGTACCACTCTCAGAGAACAGAATCCGTCACCTACGGGACTCTCACCCGCTGCGGTGCGCCGTTCCAGGCGGCTTCGGTTGAATCCTGTCTTTATCACTCTGCCGGACCGAAATCCAATGAGTGGCCCCACGACCCCGCCCGGTGACCCGGACGGTTTAGGCTCTTCCCCGTTCGCTCGCCGCTACTGAGGGAGTCGCGGTTGCTTTCCGTTCCTCCGGGTACTGAGATGTTTCAGTTCCCCGGGTCGCATCTGGGTACCTCGGGATCGACGGGCGTTCGGCCCCTCCCCCGAGCTTTTCGCAGCCTGCCACGCCCAGCTTGCCGGCGACGCCTAGGCATCCCCCCCGTGCCCTTCGGGGCTTGACCACGCCGACCCGGCCCCGACTCGACCCTCGTGAAAGGGACGGGCGGAAACCTGACGGGCCCGCGTGACCACGCTCCCCCGCGGGTGACGACTCGCCTCCCGGCGACGGTCATCCGCTCCGACGACCTCGCGTCGTCGACTTCGATCATCCGAAGGGTCTACGTTCTGGTCTTCGTTGCACGAGCGCCGATGATCGGCGACGGAAAGTGTGATTGGCACTTAACCGAGCATCGGTGGAGGTGCTCGTGCGTTCTTCGCGACAATTGTTGCGATCGATTTGCATCGATCGCGGCCTGCCGGATTGTCAAAGAGTGCCCGGGGCCTGTCGCCTCGGGCCAGTCGACCGCGCAATGCGTCCCGCCGTTGCAGGGGGGCCGCAATGCCCTGGCCGGGGGGCGGGGTCGTCCCCCTCGACGGGCAGACGGCCACGCCCCCCGCCCAGGGCGGGGGGACAACTCCGGTTGATCGCTCGAAGAGTCAGCTCATCGCATCGCGTGTGTGGGTGCTGCTGTCCAGCCGGCAAGGTCCATCGAAACCGTCGCCTGGCATCGGTGCGGCGACCGGCGATGATGCGATCACGTCCGCCACGAATGGCGGGCCCGCGTGGGGGGACGGCGACGGCGAGGGCCGAGGGCCGCCCCGGTGCGGGGCCGATGTGGCTCATGGGACCGTCGAGGGTCGAGACCCTGTCGGGCACGCATGGCCAATCAGTCATCCTTAGAAAGGAGGTGATCCAACCGCAGGTTCCCCTACGGTTACCTTGTTACGA
>CAYNVI010000584.1:0-3153 GCA_964400585.1 uncultured Pirellulaceae bacterium
CGATATTGACGAGCGCTACAAACCCCAACGTGTACTTGGTCATCTCCACCAGTTCCATGTTGGGGCTGCAGGAGTGATTGACAAGCGCCCCCGGAATGGAAGGTTCCAAGTACCACTTGGTGTTCAGCTCCATCACGTAGCTGGACGCATTGTAATCCTTTTGCCGGAGCAGTTGCCCGTCGACTTCGATCACCAGTTCCCCCGGCAGGAACTGACGGGCGGCGAAGACGCCGAGACCCACCTCGCCACGTTCGCGGACTTCCACATCGTCATCCGAGTAGGAACGGTAGCCGTAGAGCTTTTCGAGTTTTTTTTGCAACTTGGTCCGCCGCTTTTTGCTCAACGGTTGCATCATGGGGGCAAGTCCGTACATCGGTTCAGGCAAGGGAGTCGTTCAGGGTGAGATTCTTGCCTGATCTTAGCTGGAGCCGATCGGCGATGCGACGTGCTCCCGTCTCGATTTCCGCGGCCAGGGGCCGCGGCATTCGCGGTCAGGCGACGCCGGGCCTGCTGCCCGCGTCTCGACGGTCCGTCGGCAGGCGACGGACCGCGACATCGATGACGAACAGCGTCAAGGCGGCCATCAGCAGCCAGGGCCAAAGGGGCTGGGGCTTGCGACCGGTCGCGGCTGGGGGGGCGGCGACGATCGCCTTCGGGCTGGCGTCAAATTGCCCCCCGCTAAGGCTGGCCAGCTGACGAAGCGTGGCCCGGTCGGGAGGCCGTAAACGGAGTTCCTCCGGATAGCCACGCACGAAGCTCCGCGATTGGCGAAGCGGTTCGGCCCCGTCGCGTCGCTGCATGAATTCCAATTCGTAGGGGCCTGCCTGCCGACTGGGCAGCGAAGCTTCGTAGCGGCCTGGCGCGGTCAGCAGCAAGGGGATCGAGCGACGTGCGCCCGTCGGATCGATCACGGTCAGGCGGGTTTCCGCATCGTTGACGAAGCGTCCCCGAGGATCGACCGTTTCCAGACGGACTCGAGTCACGCCTGCCTCGGTCGCCAACGCGACATGCATCCCGACCGCCTCGGGTGGTCGCATCGCATGCCGCAGGACCTGGGCCCAAAAGGGAGCGAAGTCGGGCCAGGCGAGCCACTCCGCCGCCCAGCGACTCTTGGCGTCACTGGTAAAGGCGACGCTCATCCCTAAGCCGTAACGCCACCAGGCGAGCAGCGGATCGCCCGACTCGCTTGCCAAAATCACTTCACTGGTCGGCTTGGCCCGGGTGACGACGTAACCGAGCAAGAAAGGGGCCCTTTCGAGATCGATCCCCGCGAGCACAGGGCTGGAACGGAGCGAAATCGGCAGGAAGGGGAGTTCGTTGATCGCCGACTGGCTGGCCTCCATCGTCTCCTTGGCGAAGACCTGCGGAACGCTTTGCGGGTCGTTGCAAAAGTAGTAACGGCCTTGTCCCAGTCGGGCGATGTCTCGCAGCAATTCGGTACTCGCTTCGGCTCCCAAGGCGACGGTGGAAACCGTGATCTGCGCGGCCGCCATGTCGCCGGCCAGTCCCTCAAAATCAGCCGGGCTGCTTTGCCCGTCGGTCAGCACCAGGCAGTGTTTGATTTTGGCATTGGCGGCGAGCAGGCTTTGGTAAGCCTGATCCATCGCCGGGAACATGTTGGTCCCTCCGCTGGCATCGATCGTATGGATCCGATCGAGGATCGATCCCGAATCGCCAGCCGGCTGCAGGTCGCTGACCCAGTACGATTCCCCGTCGAAGGCGAGGATCCCGATCTGGTCGCGGGGGCCGAGCAGTTCCACCGCGGCGCGGGCGGCTTCCTTGGCGAGCGCGATCCGTTCGCCGCCCATCGAGCCGCTTTTATCGATCACCAAGACCATCGCCAGGCTCGGCTTTTCCCGTTCCTTTTCGAAGCGGGTGCGGACCGGCAAGACCTGTTCGAGATGACTCTGGTAATAACCTCCCAGCCCAAAAGCCTGGTCTCCTCCTAACATCACAAAGCCGCCTCCCAGTTCCTTCACGTAGCGGCCGATATTTTCCATTTGGGTTTGGCTGAGCGCGGTCGCCGGCACGTTGGACAGGACCAACGCATCGAATCGCTGGAGGGCGTTGAGCGAATCGGGCAGGCCCGCGGGCGGACGGACTTCGAGCTGGATCTTCTGTTCCTCGAGCGCCCAACGCAGCGGAGCGATCTGCTCGACATCGGCATCGATCAGCAACACGCGCGGTTGGCTGGCGGTCTGCACGATCGCTGCCGCCTGGTTGTTTTCCAGCAACGTGTCGCCTGCTTCCAGCCCCCGGACCCGGGCCGTGAACTGGGTCCGCGATTGCCCGCCCACCGTTTCGGTAAACCGGAGACGATTCTCGCCTGGTTGCAGACGCAGCGGGCCACTCGAAGGATCCGAAACACGCACGTCGTCGCGAAACAGGTCGACGTAACCTGCGGCGGTATTGTTCGCATTCAGCACGACTTCCAGTTCGAAGGGCTGGCCTGGTCGCACTTCGGCCGGCGCTTCTACCGCGGCGACCTGCACCTCCGGCGTGGACCGTGCAGGGAGAGGCACGGTCCAGATCGGGGAGAGCGACCGGTCGGCGGCGGCCAGCGGATCGCCGGTCGTGGACCGGCCGTCGCTGAGCAGGACGATGCGGGGCACATAGCTTGGCGGGATCGTCGCATCGGCGGTGCGCAAGGCGGCGGCCAGGTCGCTTTCCAACGTCTCGGCAGTTTCCTCGGGCGACGCCTTCAACAGCGACCAGCGGGTCTCCGCATCCAACGCCAACAGGTCATGCGAGGTCTCGGGCGTGGCCGCAAAGGGCAGCAGACGCAGCGTCGTGTCGCCTTGGCGTTCGGCAGCGGTCCGCAGTTTGTCGAGGAAGCGATCGGCTGTCTCCCGGGCGGCCGTGTCGACACTGGCACTGCGGTCGACCGCCACCACGATCATCTGCCGCGCGGTGGGCTGAAGGTAAGTGACGCCGGTCAACGCCAGCGTCAAGCAAGTGATCACGGCTAGCCGCAGCAGCAGGCTGATCCCGCCTTGCCACCGCGGCGCATGACTGAGGCTGCGCCAATGGCCCCACACCACGATCGCCAAGGCGGGCAGCAACCACAGCAGCCAAGCCGGTCGCAGCCAAGTCCAGTCGAATCCCCACCCGTCGTTCATTGCTAGGCCACGATCCTTCGTTGGAACAGATACC
>CAYNVI010000585.1:0-3138 GCA_964400585.1 uncultured Pirellulaceae bacterium
ATCGTCCCACATCGACGGCGGGCATGATCCCTTTGCGAAAGAGCTTGGGGGACAGGTAGACCTGCCCATCGGTGATCGAGATCAGATTCGTCGGGATGTACGCCGAGACATTTTGGGCTTCGGTCTCGATCAGCGGTAAGGCGGTCAGGGAACCCCCGCCGTGCTGGGGCCGCAGGTGGGTGGAGCGTTCCAGCAGACGGGAATGGACGTAGAAGATGTCGCCCGGAAAGGCTTCCCGGCCAGGCGGGCGGCGGAGCAGCAGCGAAAGATGGCGGTAGGCGCGGGCGTGCGTCGTCAAATCGTCGTAGACGACCAGCACGTCATGCCCCTTTTGCATGAAGTATTCCCCCATCGTGGTGGCCGCGTAAGGGGCGATGAATTGGAGCCCGGGAGGGGCTTCGTCGGCGGCGACCATCACGATCGTGTGCTCCATGGCGTGCTCCGCCCGCAGCTTGGCGATCACCCGCGCCAGGTTGGTGCTGCGTTGCCCGATACTGCAATAGATACAGATCACCTCCGAATCGCGTTGATTGACGATGGTATCGACCGCGATCGCTGTCTTTCCCGTCTGCCGGTCACCGAGGATCAGTTGCCGTTGCCCCCGGCCGATCGGGATCAAGGCGTCGATCACCTTGAGCCCCGTCTGCAGGGGTTCGGTGATCGGCGCCCGATGCATGATCGGGGGAGCGTCCTGTTCACAGGCCGCCTGGTGAAGTTCCGGCAAGGGCGGGCCCTCGTCGAGCGGCCGGGCCAGCGGATCGACCACCCGTCCCAACAACGATTCGCCCACGCCCGTGTTCAATACCTGTTCGGTGCGTTCCACGCGCGAGCCGGCTTGTAAGGCTTCGCTGTCGTCCAACAAGACGCATCCGATGCGTTCGGAATCGAGGTTGAAAGCGAATCCTCGCTGGTGGCCGGCAAACCGCAGCACTTCGTCCGCTTGCACGTTGGGTAAACCGACCACGTGGGTGATCCCCCGCTCCACCGCGACGACTCGTCCCGTCTCCCGAACCTGCAGACGATGACGCGGCTGGTCGGCGAGATCCTGAAGCAGCCGGCCCGCTTCGTCGATCGCGCCCCGCCAACCTGGCTGCGCCGACGTCGCTGCCGCGGGGGCGTCCGTTCGCTCGTCGTTGCCTGCTTCCGAGGTTTCGCGTCGGTCGGTTTCGTGCCGGTCGGTTTCGCGTCGGTCGGTTTCGCGTCGGTTGATGTCGCGGGGGGATTCAGAGGGCATCGGTCTCGCCGAGTGAGAAGGTTGGCTGGCAGCACGGCTCAGCCGATGGTCCGGAGCCGTTCCTCGAAGGCCCGTTCCAGTTCTTGGAAGAAGGCTTCGACATTCCAGCCAAAACGATAGCTGCCGAGATCCAGTTCCAGGCCGCAGACCAATTCGTGGTCGTGTTCGAAGTGGACGGTTGGCGCTTCCCCGAATTGCTTTCGGACCAGCTGTTGGAGGCCGGTCTCTTGCGCTTGGTTCAAGGGGAATCCGCTGCGCACGACCAGCGGGGCATCGTCGTTATTCAGATGCAGCGAAATTTCCTCACGCTGCTTGGCGTCGAGCTGCTGCAGTTGTTCGATGAAGCGGTCGTACATCTTGGCTTCCAGATCGTCGCCGGCGAGCTCGGCGACGGCCCGACGGGCGGCGGCCAATCCCAGCTGGCCTGTGGTTCGTCGCAGCAGCCGGTGTCGTGCCTCACGCGCTCGCTGATAACTTGCTTCCCAACTCTGCTGTTGTTGCTCGACCGATTGCCGCGCTTCGTCAAGCCGGCGGTGGTATTCCTGTTGGGCATCTTCCCGGGCTTCTTTCAGTAGCTTTTCCCGCTGTGATTCCAGCTGGTCGAGTTGTTCCTGGTAACGCGCTGCTCGCTGGTCGGCGGCTTCTTCCCGCTGTTGGGCTTCGTGAAACCGCTCGGCGATCTTCGCTTCACGGTTTTGCATGGCTCGCACGATCGGGCCGTACAGGAACCAACGGAGCAACCCGACCAGGATCAGGAAGTTGACGATCTGTACGGAAAAGGTGAACCAATCGATGTTCATCTTATTGGGTGAAGTGATTCCAGAACGGATTGGCGAAGAGCAAGATCATGGCAACCACAAAACAATAGATGGCGGTCGATTCGATCATGGCAAGACCGACGAAGAGAGTCCGGGTGATCGTGTTGGACGAATCGGGTTGTTGGGCGATCGAGTTGAGGGCCTGCGAAACGGCACGCCCTTCTCCCACCGCCGGGCCGATCGAACCGATCGCGATCGTGATGCCTGCGGTGACGATCGAGGCGATGGCGATCCAGGTATCACTTTCCATCTTGTTCTCCTGAAGTAGACGAGGAAGAAACGGCGAGAGGATGCTCCGATCCCCCCTCGGTTTCGAGCACCGGGTCCTTGACGGGGACCGCCTGCGGATCGCTGCGGTGAACCACTTTGGTCGCCGAGGCAATATAAACCATCGCCAGCACCGCAAAGATGTAGGCTTGGATCATCTGCGTCAGCAATCCGAATAGCTGCATCAAGATCGGCACAAACAACGGCACGAAGCCGATCAGGATGGCGGAGATCACCGTCCCGCTCATAATGTTGCCATACAGGCGCACGGCCAGGGCGAGGGTGCGGGAGAGTTCCCCGACGACGTTGAAAGGCAGCATCAGAACCGTGGGACGCACATAGTGGGCGAGATAGCCGAGCAGACCTTGGGAAGCGATGCCGTACAGGGGGACCGCGATGAACACGCAGGCAGCCAAGGCGGCGGTGGTCGACAAGGAGCCGGTCGGTGGCTGGTAGCCGGGCACCACGCTCAACAGGTTGGCGACCGCGATGAATAAAAACAACGTGCCGACAAACGGCAGGAACGGTCCGGGATCCTGTTGGCTGACTTGACGGATCTGATCGCGAATCCCTTTGATCAGGACCTCCACCAAATTCTGCCAACGCGGAAGCTGGGGGGCGGTCGACAAACGACGCGTCACCAACCAGGATCCGCTCGCCAACAAGCCGATCACCAGCCAGCTGAAGACGATCGTGGCATTCAGCTTGACCGCGGGCCACTGCGTGGATTGCCAAAAAACCCAGTCGTCGGTTGTGATCGTGATGTCACCCATCAGACGGTCTTCCCTGCCGTCGATTCGTCACGAAGGGGTGGCTGCA
>CAYNVI010000586.1:0-3135 GCA_964400585.1 uncultured Pirellulaceae bacterium
TTGCGGCCCGTACATTTCCAGCGTGGCCTCGGTCTCGTCCGAAAAATCGGTCAGCTCCGGGACCGACGTTTGCATCTGGTAAGCCATCTCGTACTGGGCGATCCGCGTTTCGATCTCGGGGTCACCGACCTCCGCGTGCTTGATCGCATTCAGTTCGGCGAGGTCGTCCAGCAGCTGGCGGCGATGTTCCCGGCTGATCCCTGCGGGATTGGAAAGGTACAGCACGGGGTCTTGGCTACCACGGAACCGCGCCCCTTGAAATCGGCTCGGCAGGAAACCACTGCCCCAGTAGAAATCGTAAAAGATCTGCCCGCAGCTGGTGCCCTTGCTGACCGAGGTCATCACGCAGAAACCCGGCAAGTTTTCGCTTTCGGCGCCCAGCCCGTAATTCAGCCAGGCTCCCATCGTCGGACGCCCGGGGATCTGAGCGCCGCTGAGCAAAAAGGAGATCGCCGGGGCGTGGTTGACCGCGTCGGTGTGCAGGCCTTTGAGGAAGCAAAGTTCATCGACAACCTGAGCCGTGTGGGGCATGAAGGCACTGACCCAGGCCCCGCAATCGCCGTGCTGTTGAAAGGGTTCGACCGGTTCCAGCATCAGTTTGCCCGACGGATTGCCGGTCATCGTACTGAACCGTTTGCCTCCCAAAAACGATTCGGGAACCGGCGTGCCATGCAATTGATGCAGTTGGGGTTTGTAGTCGAACAAGTCGACGTGGGTCGGTCCCCCATTTTGGAAAAGATAGATGACCCGTTTCGCTTTGGGCGCGAAGTGGGGAACCCCGGGAAGGCTTTCGGGCGTCGCGGAGGCGGGGCCGGCGGCAGCCTGGCCGTCGCGTCCGAGCAAACTTGCCAGGGCGGCCGTGCCGATCCCGGTCGCCGTGCGGCCGAAGAGTTGCCGGCGGTTGATCGCCAGCTGATGCTCCCGCACGGGGGCGGGGGCTTCGGGACGTAAAATCTGCCAGGAATTCATCAAGCGTTCCTATTCCTTCGTCAACGTTTCGTCGAGGTTCAGCAGGTTCAGCGAGAGGGTCGTCCAGGCAGCCAGTTCGACCGGGGGAAGCGGTCGAGGCGGGGAATCTCCGATTTCCAGCAGCGCCTGCGCGTCCTCCGGAGTGGCCGAAAAGGTGCGACGCGACCGTTCGACCGTCCGCTGCCAGATGCCGCGTTCGGCGGCGTTCGGACGGCGTCCCAGGAGACGGAGCCCAAGGCGATCGAAGCGTTCCTCGTCGACCGAAGTCGCTGTCAAAATCCGACTGGCCAACGCGCGGGCAGCTTCGACGTAGGTCACATCGTTCATCGTCGTCAGGGCATGCATCGGGGTGTTGGTCCGCAGCGGTTTTACCTCGCACACTTGCCGCTTGGCCGCATCAAAAAAGACCGGAGGGCCGATGATCCGTCGCCAGAAGGTGTAGAGGCTGCGGCGATACAGCTCGGTTCCCTCGTCGGGCTGGTAGACCTTTTTGCCAAATGTCGCTTCCGACCAGATCCCCGCGGGTTGGTACGGCTGCACCGGGGCGCCACCGACCCGCGGAACCAGCAAGCCCGAGGCCGCCAGCGCCTGGTCCCGCAGCATCCAGGAGGGCAAGCGGAAACGAGGGCCGCGCGCCAGCAGTCGGTTTTCGGGATCCTCCCGGTAGGCTTCCGCCGAGGCCGCCGCTTGCCGCTGATAGGTGTCGCTGGTCACGATCGTCCGCAGGAGATGCTTCAGATCCCATCCCGAGGCGATCAATTCGGTGGCCAGCCAATCGAGCAATTCGGGATGCGTCGGGTATTCGGATTGGGCCCCAAAATCTTCCGCGGTTTTCACCAGGCCGACGCCAAAGAGCATTTGCCAGTAGCGATTGACCGTGACGCGGGCCATCAGAGGATGCTCCGGCGAAATCAACCAACGGGCAAGCCCGAGTCGATCGGCATCGCTGCCCGGCGGCAGATCGGGCAAGGCGTCGGGCACCGCCGCCGTCACTTCCTCGCCCCGCTGGTTATACAGTCCACGATCGAGGATGAAGGTCGGACGGCGATCCTTGCGGTCGGCCATCACCATCACCTGAGGGATCCGCTTCTGCAACGCCGCCAGTTGCTTGCGGACCGCCTGCAGGGGCTCGGCTTGAGCGGGGGGGGAAGTGGCGGGCTGTGGCGTTTCCGCATCGGCCTTGGTGTCGGCTGCGGTCGTCTCCGCCGCTGCGGCTTCCTGCAAACGGGCGATTTGCCGCTGCAGATCTGCGCGGGTTGCCCGCTGCTGCGGCGAGGGGACGGGACGAACCGGCGGGGTTTGCGGGTTCCCTCCGCTGCCGTCGACCGGGGTCTGGTTAAAAAAAGCGGTCAGTTCGTAGTAGTCGCGCTGCGAGAGCGGGTCGAACTTGTGGTCATGACAACGGCAGCAATTCAGCGTCAGCCCCATCCAGACGGTGCCCACCGTCTCGGTCATGTCCATCACATAATCGACGCGATTCTCTTCCGGGATCCGTCCCCCTTCGCCGTTGATCATGTGATTGCGATTGAAGCCCGTGGCGATGATTTGATCTTCGCTGGGGTTGGGTAACAGGTCGCCAGCCAGTTGCCAGAGGGTGAACTGATCGTAGGGAAGGTTCTGGTTGAAGGCGCGGATCACCCAGTCCCGCCAGGGCCACATCGTCCGCTCGCGATCGCCCTGGTAGCCGTTGGAATCGGCGTAGCGGGCGGCGGCCAACCAGTTCCAGGCCATCCGTTCGCCATAGGCGGGCGACTGCAGCGTGCGGTCGACCAAGCGGAGCCAGGCATCGGGGGCATCGTCCTCGACAAACCGTTGGACCTCCGCGGGGCTGGGAGGGAGCCCCGTCAGGTCGAGCGAAAGCCGACGGATCAGGGTGCGGCGAGAAGCCCTGGGCGTGGGCTGGAGTTCTGCCGTTGCCAAACGCCGGGCGACCAACGCGTCGATCGGATGCGCACCGCGGGGGGGGATCTCTGGACGTCGGATCGGTTCGAACGACCAATGTTGGCCCCAGGCCGCCCCCTGTTCGATCCAACGACGCAAGGTCGTGCGTTGTTCCTCGCTGAGCGGACGCCCCAAATCGGGAGGCGGCATGTCACCTGATTCGACGCGCAGCCAAAGTTCGCTCGCTTCCAGGTCGCCCTCGGACACGACGTGATAGCCCCCGCG
>CAYNVI010000587.1:0-3129 GCA_964400585.1 uncultured Pirellulaceae bacterium
ATCACGAAGCGAGGCAGCTGCAAGCCACCGCATTTCGTTCCAGCGGCACTAGGCGGTCTTTGCGAGGCAGAATCTCCGCACAGAACCCTGTCAGCTTGGCGTTGATGAACCACAACGATTTTGTCGCGATCAGGTAAGCGACACGGATGAAACCAATCAGGGGGTGACCGACGCCACCAATGACGGATGGGCCATAGCGCTACGTCGCGCCTTCTTGAGTGAATTTTCCGCGGGGCCCGAACCGGCACCTGCTGCGAAAGCCAAATCGGTGATCTGGACCTTTTTCTCCGGGGGCCACAGCCACCTGGAAACCTTTGATCCCAAGCCCGCTCTCAATCCGTACGCCGGCAAGACATTCGCTCAAACGCCCCTTGCGAACCCTGTCGAATCGCCGCTTCACAAGAAGCGTTTTCGCTCCGTGGCCGCCCATGAAGTCAATGTCCGGGATGTCTATCCGACGATGTACCCGATGCAGGTCGGCTGAAAACCGCAGGGAGAGGCGGGTATCGAGATCACCGATTGGTGGCCGCATCTGGCGGAACAAGTGGACGATCTCGGCTTTGTTCGCAATATGTGGACGACCGACAACGATCACGCCGCGGAGAATCAGATCCCCACGGGCCGCCACCGCCTCGATCCGCCCGAACCGAATCTCGGGGCCTGGGCGCATTAGCCGCCGCCTGACGAGCCCGCCAGGACGCCCCGCCCGGCCGCAGATGATCGTGGCACGCAACGCAACCCGTTATACTGGCACTCAGTTGCAAGCCAAATTGGGGGGGGCTGCCCCTTTTCGCGGTTCATCGGCGGACTTGAGTATTGGGCGGGAACCAAACAGTAGGGCCCCGATATCCCTCCGACGTGATCGCACGCAGGACTTCTCGTGTCACCGGCGGACGCAGGACAAATGGGTGAGCGGAAACCGAAATCGCCGAAGCACTTCACGACCCAGGGAATGACGAGTGAGTTCGCTCCTTCCAGCAAGGGTCATGACGAACCGTTCCTGCTCAAAGCGGGCTGTCTGATCGGCCGTTATCAAGTCAAGTCCCTGCTCGGAAGCGGCGGATTTGGAGCCGTCTATCGTGCTCTTGACTTTCAGCTGCACCGTGAGGTTGCGATCAAGGTGCCGCTACCGAAATATACGGACTCCGCCGAGTCGGTCGCGCGATACCTGCATGAAGCGCGGCTGATCGCAAAGCTCGACCACCCCAATATTGTCCCTGTCTTTGACTCGGGCCGCGATCCGCAGGTGGAGTGCTTCTTTGTCACAAAGCTCGTTGACGGAAACACACTCTCGCGGATCCTCGCGAAGCTGCGCCCCGACTTCCTGTGGTCGGCGAGGATCTGTCGCGATCTGGCCTATGCCCTGCATTATGCGCACCGCCGCGGCGTCGTGCACCGCGATGTCAAACCGGGGAACATCATTCTCGATGGCGACGACCGTCCCTACTTGCTCGACTTCGGCCTGGCGATGGACGACGCGTGCTATGGCACGGGCAGCGGGTATTTGGGAACGCCCGAGTACATGAGCCCAGAGCAGGCGCGTGGTGAAGGCCATCTGGTTGACGGTCGATCGGATGTCTACAGCCTGGGGGTCGTGCTCTACCGAATGATCTCGGGATCCATGCCGAGCGTGGGGTCGACGCGTGAGGAGTTGCTGCAATCGGTCGCTTATCATGATTCGCGACCACCTCGTCAGCTGGACGATTCGATTCCTCGTGAACTGGAACGACTTTGCCTGCGGGCGATCGCTAAACGGGTCAGCGATCGTTACACCACCGCCAAAGACTTCGCCGACGAGCTAGCGGCGTTCGTGGTCGAACAAGGGCAAGCCCATCTTTCGCACTCGTCGACCTCGCCCAGCCCAGCCGACGCGAACACGGCGCGGCCGGCGGAGGAAGACGATCTCAGCGCGCGGCGATCACTCGTGGTACCCAAGGGATTGCGGGCTTTTGACGAAGCCGACGCCGATTTCTTTCTCAGCTTGCTGCCGGGACCCGTGGATCGGCGGGGGGTGCCCGAGCGCATTCGGTTTCTCACAAAGCTGGTCGAAGAGTCACGCATTAACAGGGTGCAGGCGGTGGGCCTCATCTACGGCCCGTCCGGATGCGGGAAGTCATCGTTGATTCGCGCCGGGCTGATCCCGCGACTCTCCGAGCGAATCTGTCCGGTTTTTATCGAGGCATCCAGTGACACAACGGAGTCGAGGATGTTGCAAGCTTTGCGAAAGCTGGATCCGAACCTACGAAAAGCACGCTCGCTCGCCGAGATTGGTGCGAAGGTTCGCCTCGGGCAAACCCAGCTTCAGGGGCGTAAAGTCGTTGTTTTCCTTGACCAGTTTGAGCAGTGGCTCAATAAACGCTCCGAATACCGTCATTGCGAATTGGTTGCCGCCTTGCGTCAGTGTGACGGAGTCAATTTGCAGTGCATTCTCTCGGTTCGTGACGACTTCTGGGTTTCGGTGAGTCGGATGTTGCGAGAGGTCGAAGTCGAGGTGCGTGAGGGCCAGAATGCGGCGCTGATTGACCTCTTCGACATGACGCATGCACGTAGCGTCCTGGCCGCTATCGGTCGAGCCCACGGGCGGCTTCCACGTGTCGGGGGCGAGTTGTCACGCCAACAATCCGCGTTCTTGGATCGTGCGATCGATGAGCTCTCCGAACGCCGACGGATTTTTCCGGTGCGGCTGGCGGTGTTTGCCGAGATGATGAAGGATAAGCCGTGGGACCTTAAGAACCTTGAATATGCGGGAGGCGGTCAAGGGATCGGCGTCGCCTTCTTGAACGAGACCTTCAACGTTCCCGAGGCCCCGATGCGTCAGAAACGTCATGCGGCCGGGGCGCAACGCATCCTCGCCAAGTTGATTCCACCGTCGAACGACGACTTGAAAGGCAGTCAGTGCACGGTGGCAGAGCTGCGGCTGGCGGCCGATTACACGGATGCACGCGAGTTCGACGATCTGATCCAATTGCTCGACCAAGAGCTGCGTCTGCTGACTCCCGTCGCGGACCTCTCGGGCGCCGATTCCCGCTCGGGGGTGGAAGCCCCGGCGGGCGAGCCGGCATACCAGCTCACGCATGACTATCTCGTGGCGCCGCTGAAAACCTGGTTGGCCCAGCGCCGCCGCGAAAC
>CAYNVI010000588.1:0-3125 GCA_964400585.1 uncultured Pirellulaceae bacterium
CCTCGCGGTTGGGGCTGCCGAGCGAACAACGCGACCGCTTGGAAGTCGCCGCCTTGCTGCACGATGTGGGCAAAATCGGGATCCCCGACGCGATCTTGCGGAAGCCGTGCGACCTGAGCGTCGGCGAGCAAGTGACGATGGATACCTACCCGGCCTTGGGGTGCGAGATCCTCCGCGGCTGCACCGACGACCACGAATTACTCAATATCGTTCGCTTTTGCCACGCCTGGTACGACAGTCGCCGCGCCGGGGACGCGCCCCGCCGCGAAGACCTCCCGCTGGGCGCGCGGTTGCTGGCGATCGTGGGCGCGTTCGACGCGATGACGACCGATCATGTCTATCGGCCGGCGATGAGCCGCGAGCGGGCGGTGGCCGAACTGCTGGAGGGCGGCGGGACGCAATTCGATCCGGAACTGGTCCGCGACTATTGCCGGATGTTGGAGACGCCTCCCGAAGCGGGGTGGGATCAAGTCGCTACCCGCTGGCTGCAAGAACTGCGGGCCGAGCAGTCCGACCGGCACTGGGTCGCGCCGAGCCCGTTGCCGATCGGCGCGGCCGCCCCCCCGGCAGCGACCGAGGCCTCCGATTCGTTCCACCGGCAACTGCTGGCGAACATGCACGACGGCGTGTTGTTCGTCGATCGAGGCGGGAACATCATAGGCTGGAATCGGGCGATGGAGAAGCTCAGCGGGATCTCGACCACCGCTGCCTTGGAGCATCAGTGGATGCCCGAACTGATCGGGATGACCGACGGCAGCGGCAAGTTGCTGCCACGCGAGCAGTGCCCCTTGCTGTCCTGCCTGGGCGATGGCGTGCAGCGGAGTCTGGCCTTCAAGATCCGGGGACCCCACGGTCGGCTATTACCGGTCCACGTGCACGTCTCTCCCGTCTCGGGGATGTTGCCGGGGATCCGCGGGGGCTTGGCGATTTTTCACGACGCGTCGCAGCAAACGAGTCTCGAAGAGCGCCTAGTGGTCCTGCATGAACAAGCGACCAAGGATCCGTTGACCGGGGTCGACAATCGCGGCCAATTCGATCGCCTGTTGGTGGAGTTAACCGAACTGGCTGCCACGGGGGGACCGACGTTCAGCTTGATCATCTGCGACATCGATCGCTTCAAACAAGTCAACGATGTGTATGGCCATCAGGCGGGCGATGAAGCACTGGTCAGCTTCGCCAAGCTGTTGCAGGGGCATAGCCGGGACAACGACCTGGTGGGACGCTACGGCGGCGAGGAATTCGTCGTGTTGACCCCCTCGTGCGACAACCCCACCGCGACGCGGCGGGCCGAAGCGATCCGGCAGGCCCTGGAGAAGTCCCCGATCGAGGCACTGGAGGGGAAAGCGGTGACGGCCAGTTTTGGGGTGACCGAGTTCCAGGAGGGGGACACCGCCGAGACGGTCCTGGCGCGGGCCGACCGCGCTCTGCTGCGGGCCAAGGATACCGGTCGCAATCAGGTGATGCAGTTGGGAGCCGGAGGCGGTCCGGTGCAGTTCAAGCAAACAGCGACGCGGAGTCGCGTGTCTCGCTGGCTGGCCTGGTTCGATGGCAGCGAACGGACCGGCGTGACCGTAGCGAAAATCGCCACGCCCGTACCCGCCGACATTGCGATCGAAAAACTCCGCGGCTTCATCGCCGATCATCATGCCGAAATCGTCAGCGTCGAGGACCGGGAACTGCTCGTCCGCCTGAACGTCCTGTTCACCAGCGGAGGCCGTCGCCGGCTCGATTGCCGAGGGGGATTCGAGTTGCGGCTGCGATTGGACGAAGAGCCTGCGGCGGCGAACGAGGCCACCATGAAACCGACGACCACCCTGGTCCGCGTTCAGCTTTGCCCGATCCGGGGACGCGATCGCCGCCGCCGGGAACTCGGTCAGGCGAGCCGTCAAGTCCTGGCTAGTTTGAAGAGCTACCTGATGGGGACCTTGATCCCTTAGCCGCGGACCGCGGCGAACGGCCCTGCGATCCGCGCCCGCCGGCGAGCGGCTCCCAGCGCGAGCGAGTTCCCACGGGGGCGGTCTGCGGGTGGTTTTTCTTGCAAAAACGGGACGGAAACTGCAAAAAGCAGGCCGTTCCCTTTCTTTTGCCAAATCGTTGGGGGCCCTCCTTTGCGGCTCCTTTCCGGCTCGCTATGGTCACGGCAGGACTGTTTTTTCTCCCTCTACAGGAGTGACCATAGCATGGCTTACGAACTACCTGCACTGCCGTACGCGTACGACGCCTTGGAGCCGCACATCGATGCGCGGACGATGGAGATTCACCACTCGAAGCACCATCAGGCCTACGTCAACAAGGTCAACGCGGCGATCGAAGGGACCGATGCGGCCAGCAAACCGATCGAGGAGCTGATCAAGGGCATCGCCTCGCTGCCGGCCGACAAGCAGACGGCGGTCCGGAACAACGGCGGCGGTCACGCGAACCATTCCTTGTTCTGGACGGTGATGGGGCCTGGCAAAGGGGGAAGCCCGGGCGGGGAACTCGCCTCGGCGATCGATTCGACCTTTGGCGGCTTTGACTCGTTCCAGGAGCAGTTCTCCACCGCCGCGGCAAGCCGGTTCGGCAGCGGTTGGGCTTGGCTGGTCGTGAAGGACGGCAAGCTGGTGATCGGGAGCACCGCCAACCAGGACAGTCCGTTGATGGGCGAGGCGATCGCCGGCCTCTCGGGCACCCCGATTCTGGGGCTGGACGTGTGGGAGCACGCCTACTACTTGCATTACCAGAACCGCCGTCCCGATTACATCTCGGCCTTCTGGAACGTGGTCGACTGGGACGCGGTCGCAGCCCGTTACGCCGACGCCAAATAGGTCCTCGACCGGAGGCGGCGACCGAGGCGGTCGCGGCCTCCTGCCGTGGCGGATCCCGCACGGAGCTTCGCGTCAGTGAGGCTCCGTTTTTTGCTGCGCCCTGCGCGGCTGGGCCCCTCCGTGCCGGCGGAGACCGGCGGGAATTGACGTTGACACTTCCGTCGGGCCGATCCTACTGTCCCCCCCACCGAGCCTCCTCCGTCTGCGTTCCGGTCAGGGCGTGGAAGGGGGAGCAGGTGATATCCCGCAGCGGTCGCTTGATGGGCTGGCTCGCTGGGCTGGCTCGCTAGGCTGGCTCGATAGGCTCGTGCGATGGCAAGT
>CAYNVI010000589.1:0-3120 GCA_964400585.1 uncultured Pirellulaceae bacterium
GACAAATTCGCTCAAACCGGGGCGAGCCAGGGTAGACGCCCAAGAAACGCCAAATTACGATTAAGGGCGACGCTGTTATCTTTGCATCGCTTTTACGGGAAGATAAACCGACACACGACCGATAACAGAGGAAGACGACACTGCCGCCTGCCGAACTGACGCGAAATCGCGACGCTCGTGTCGTCAAAAAGCGACAGTCCGGTTTTTCTCGGCTTTCGATTGTTCGTCGTAAAGCCTTTGCCAGCCTTCTTTTAAAACAATCAACGAAGCTTTTAAGCGGCCCCTGGTCCAGCAGTTGCTTCGAACCTCCTGGGCCCGGTTAAACTCTTAGCATGGGAACCCGGGCTCGCCTCCGAGGCTCTAAGACCCCAGCCGTCGATTCCCCCCCAAGGAACGCTTTCCCAGAGAAGACTCCGATGACGACTTCATCTGATAATCGCTCCCCCTCCCCTCGTCAGACGCAAGGTCCCCACTGGGACGAACTGCGCCGGTCGCTCCCGGACTCGGTGCGGGAATGCCGCGAGCTCAGCTCGTGGTTGGAACAGCGTCTGGTCGTCCTGGAAACGGCGCACGCCGAATTCGTCACGCCGCGCTCGCGAGCGAAGAGTCTGCAGCGCTAAGCGATCGCCGTTCCCGGCGGGCCGTGGCCCAATGCCGGCTACTTTGTAGCGGACTGGCGCGAGCCGTCCGGTTTCGCAAAGTAAATCCTTAAGAAATAGCGGCCGGCTGGCGCCGCCCGCTATCCAGCATTTCACTGCCAAAGTAGATGGCGTCGGGTGCTGGCCGCTCCGCGTTCCAGTCGCTCAGGCGGCATCCGAAGCATCTCGGAACGCCTGAGCGGCGGATCCAAGCAGGCGGGAAAAAGCCCCGGATCGGACCAAAAAAAAGCCTCGGAAACACGTTCCCGAGGCTTTTTGATTTTTAGCAGCGACTCTTAGTGCCTCTCCGGAAACCCCCTCACCCTCCCCCTCTCCCCCGCTGCGCGGGGCGAGAGGGAACGAAGGCTGCTGCGCGGCCAGTTGGCTGATTTCCGGAGAGGCTCTTCATGACGCTTAGCGACAGCTGCTGCAGCCCTTGGCGTGACCGGTCGAGCAACCGCGGACGGGCACTTCCCTGGTCTGGGGGACCATTTCGCAGACCTGATAGGAAACTTCCCGCTGCGTCGTCGTGGGGACGCACACGGTGTAGGTCTGCGGGACTTCTTCGGTGACGGTGTTGTAAACGCGAACCTTGTAATCACAGGTCCGGGTTTCGGGGACCATCACGGTGTAGTGGACTTCCCGCGAGCGCTGCTGCGTTTCGCAGCGAACTTTCCGCACGGTCCGGGTGCGGGTTTCTTCGCGGGTTTTGCAGACGGGGACCATGCGGGTGCGGGTTTCCTGCACCATCTTGGTGACGGGCACGGTCCGCGTCCGCGTTTCGGTCTGGCAGCGGGTGACCTGGTACTCACGGGTCCGCTCTTCCTGACGGCACCTGCGTACCTTCAGGGTCCGGGTCCGTTCTTCGGTCGCCATTTCGCAGTACCGCACTTCGCGGGTCCGCGTTTCCATCTGCGTCTTACGAACTTGCACCGGACGGGTCCGTTCTTCCATCTGCGTCTTGCACACCTTGACGGTCCGCGTTCGCTCTTCGGTCTTGCACTTGGTGACGTCGACCATCCGCGTTTTCGTTTCCGTCGTCATCTTGGTGACCGGAACTTCGCGGGTTTTGGTGACCGTGTCGCAAGTCGTCACCGTGTAGGTGTACGGCTCTTCGACCGTCTGCCGTTGGTAGGTGGTGCAGGGGACCTCCTTGGTGACCGGGTTGCTGACCCACACCCGCTTGGTCATCGTGGCCGGGGCACATCCGCTGGCGGCGGTTCCGCCGCAGGGGGTAGAATCGCACGCGCCGCACGACCCGCAACCGCCGCAAGGACTGGTCGTCCCGCAACCGGCTCCGTAGACCGCACCGCCGCAGGCGCTGGGGGCACTGCCGCACTCGACGACCTGCGTTTCCCAGTGGCCCTTATCGACCGTCACGGTTCGCATCGTTTCGACCGGCACGCACTTGGTGACGGTCCGGGTCGCTTCCCGCGTCTCGGTACGCGGCACCTGCACCGTATAGGTCTGCTCGACCATCTCGGTGACCGGGACCTGCACCTGGTAGGTCTGCTCGACCTGCTCGGTGTAGGGAACCTGCACCGTATAGGTCTGCTCGACCTCTTCGGTGTAGGGGACCGAGACCTTGTAGGTCTGCTGGACCGTTTCGGTGTAGGGGACGCAAACCTCGTACTCTTCGGTCCGCGTCTTCCAAACCGGGACCTGCACCGTGTAGGTCTGCTCGACCTCTTCGGTGTAGGGCACGTTGACCATGTAGGTCTGCGTCTTGGTTTCGGTGACCGGCACCTGCACCTGGTAGGTCTGCTCGACTTGCTCGGTCACCGGGACGCAGGCGGTATAGGTTTGCTCGACCTGTTCGGTGTACGGGACCTGGACCGTGTATTCTTGTTCCTCGGTATAGGGAACTCGCACCTGCACTTTGTAATTCTCGGTGCGGGTCCGCTTTTCGGGGACGTTGACCGTGTAGGACTTCGTCCGCGTTTCGATCGACGGAACGCAGCGGGTCACCGTCTGCATCCGCGTCCGCGTTTCCCGCTTGTAGGAGGTTTCGTTGACCATTTTGGTCTTCGTGACGTATTGCGGGACCATCACCGTGCGGGTTTCGCAGGCCGCTGCCGGCCCACACCCCGTCGTCGCCGCGGTGCACTCGGTGACGCAGGCCGCGCCGGAGGCACATCCACGACAGGCGTTGCAATCGGCAAACGCCTGCGAAACCGTCAAGGCAACCGCCATCAAGCTCAGGGCGAAAGTTGTCATAGGTCGTCTCATGTAGTCGATCTCCAAAGGGGCCCAGGTGGGCGAGGATTAGCTCACCCGAAAGTGCGTAAATTATAACGGCTGCGCAGACTAGGAAGAAAATTGCGCCAAGCTGTAAAACTAAACTTCCTGTAGCCGCTGTCAATCAGAGAACCCGCCAGAAAGTCGTTTTTACCGCCTGGCCTTGCCCCCCGGCGGACGCGACGGGCGTCGAGAAATTGCCCGCCGTGGCGGGGGATCCCGCGCGTCCGTCACCCTCCCGGCA
>CAYNVI010000590.1:0-3119 GCA_964400585.1 uncultured Pirellulaceae bacterium
GCAGGCGGCTGTTAACCGCCTTGTCGCAGGTTCGAGTCCTGCCGGGGGAGCTCGTTTTTACCGCGGAATCCGTCCGCCACACCGGTTAACACAGAAAGCCGAGGGCCCAGCCCCTCGGCTTTTTTCGCGTTTTTCCCAGTGTTTTCGCCACTTTGCCGCGCGAGCACAATCAGAGAGCGCTCTCATTTTGGCACGTTCGAGTCCCGTTCGGGGTCCGAACCCAACCGGCTCGCCGCCAAAATTCTCGCGCTCTCTGCCCGCCGGCCCAAAACGGGTTAACAACCCGGTCGGATTCGCACCCCGAAACCAACCCCTACGGAAAATTGCCTAGCTTGCCGCCGAGGGTGATTCTGCAATGCCTGACTCCCACCCCAAAGCCAGCGACGAACCGGTGGCTCACAGCCCGGCCGATCTGCTGCTGGCGAAAATTCGAGCCGTCCAGCAGCTGACCCCCGAGTAGCGAATCCTCGCCGGCATCGAGCAGTCGGAACTGGCGATCGGAGTCGTTCGAGACGGCATCTTTGCTCAACATCCCGGGGCCGACGCAGAGACGTTGGAGCGATTGCTGCACGAGCGGATCGAGCTGATGCGAAAGCTTGAGCGGCGTTCCGAAGCGATCTGAACCTGATCGATTGCCATGGCTCACAAAGCTCTCCTCGAATTCCACGGCTCGACACCCTTCATCGACGGAAACTGCTTTCAGTCCGTTGATGTGTTGCACGATGAACTGTCGTTCCAACTCGGCGTTTCCAACCGGATTTGGATCGAGTGGGTAGCAGGCCCGGGACAAGCGGACAAAGTCCATGCATGAGTCTGGGCGAGGCAGAAATCGTTTTGCAAAATCGGCTCGGTGTGAGAACAATGAAACGGCGAGGAGAATCATCAATGAAGTGGCAAGAACGAATTACCGTTGATCCGCTTGTATGCCATGGCAAAGCATGTGTGCGCGGAACACGAGTCATGGTATCGGTCGTTTTGGACAACCTCGCCGAGGGGGTCCCGCGGGCGGAGATCTTGGCTAGCTATCCAAAACTGGTCGACGAAGACATCGACGGCTGTATCGCGTACGCCGCAGAGCTGACGCGGGAGCGTGTCGTCCCGCTCAGCCCTGGAGCCGCGTAAATGCGGTTCAAGGTTGACGAGAATCTGCCTGCTGAAGTTACAAGTACGCTTCGAGCGGCCGGGCACGATGCGGTCTCTGTGATAGCCCAGCGGATGTCGGGCGCAGCGGATCCTGACTTGGCTTCTGTGTGCCGAACCGAACAACGAGCGCTTGTCACACTCGACTTGGACTTTTCGGATATTCGCACCTACCCGCCTGGCGAATTCCCTGGTCTGATCGTACTCCGTCCCCGTTCCCAAGCAAAGCTGGCGGTTCTGTCGCTCGTGAAGCAACTGCTGCCGCTGCTTGCTGTCGAAGCATTGCCTGGCAATCTGTGGATACTGCAAGAAACCGGACTTCGCATCCGCGAGGGCACGGCTGGCGAAGGTAGCACTTGATGAGGAATGCTGGCCCACTAAAGCTGCTTGGGCCCATCGCCTCTTTCGCTTCCCGGCAATCGTCCCTGTGACGCGTTTGCCCGCCACGCGGTCATGCGGCCCTTCGATACGATTTTAAATGGCCCCCGAGTTCGGAATCACAGACGATCTTCTCGCGACGAAAGTCGACTGATACAGGAGGCGTCTCGTCCTCACGAACTGGCGGCAGATGATCGCGGGCAGAGTGACCGCGTCGGAAATTGTACCAGTCCATCGTGGTACGCAGGATGTAATCAAGCTGGGTTTCGTGAACGATGCAAAAAGCGTTAAGCACCTCATGCTTCAGCGTCTGAATCACCCGTTCGACAAACGCCTGCAGGTTGGGTGACCTGGGAGTGGTCTTCTTGATCATGCAGCCCGCTCCTTTAAAAACCTCGTCGAACGCGGCAACGTACTTCGTGTCGTTGTCCCGTTGCAGGATTTCACAAGGAAGGTTCTCTTCTTGTCGGTACATGTCGAAATTGCGAGCCAGTTGGGAGACCCAGACGGCATTGGGATTGGCAGTGCAGGGGGAAACCCAAATCCGCCGAGAACCAACGTGGATGAACACGAGGAAATAGAGGTCGACCATTCCCCGAACCGTCCATTTCCGCTTGCAGGCGAAATCGCACTGCCACATGGTGGCCGCATGCCGCTTGAGAAAGTCCGACCAGGTATCGGGGTGATCATGGGGTTCCGGCCCGAGCCCCGCTTCCACGAGGATGTTTTTGACGGTCTGTCGCGAAACCGTGTGACCGAGACGCCTGACAGTTTGGACAATCTTGGTGTAGCCCCAGCCAGTTTCCCTGCGGATCCGAATGATCGTGGCCGCTAGGTCCTCGTCCACGCGTGGTCTTCCAGGCTTCCGGCCTTTCGCGTTAGGCCGCTGAACGGGCCCGTCCTCCACGCTCCGCACCCACTTGCGGAACGTCGAATAGCTGACGATCGAGATCAGTTCTTTGATCCGGGGGCCCAGTCCTTTCCCGTGCCGGACCAGCACCCGCCGCTCTCGATTGCTGAGCGTGATCCGATCAGGTAGCTTACTCCGCAGGATTCGGTTTTCCGCGCGGAGGTACGTGACCTGCTGAGCCAAATCCTGGCGAGGCAGCGAGGCGAGGAGCGTCAAGAGCGGATGAATGATGGCGGCCATCGGAGCAACGGAACCCTTGCAAAGCGTGTAAAAATCGGAGTGGCGTGGTTTTTTTACCCCGCTCAGGCCGCAGGATATCGACGACCGATTCAGCAACAAGACGTAGCGGGCCGAGCGACTGCGAATCAGCCGAGGGCGTGACATCACAATCGCGACAATCCGTAGAGTCTTCTGGAGATCAGGCAGTGGGGCTGTTAACCCGGCTGTCGAGGAACAAGCCTTCGGCGGCGAGCGTTTCCCGCCACAAGTCGCATCCGCTCATCGCCGAGAGCCCGGACGCCCAAATCGCGACAGCGTCCCATCAGCCCAAAAACCCAGCGTTTTCTCGAGGAGTCGCCGACGCCACCCAGTCAGCTGTTAACCGCCTTGTCGCAGGTTCGAGTCCTGTACGGGGAGGCTGTTGTCGTATCCGCTGCCCAGCGAGACGTCGAGATTTGGAATGGGCTGAACC
>CAYNVI010000591.1:0-3116 GCA_964400585.1 uncultured Pirellulaceae bacterium
CGATGCCGAACCTCGTCAAGCCGATCCGGTGGTCCGACAACATCGCACGTTCCTTCGCGACCAACTGTCGCAAACGCGGCTCCGCACGATGTTGCGGATCCCGGCCGCCAACCGGTATCTCGCCGAGCTCGATGCGGCAGTGCTGGCAGCGATCGCCGGCGACCGGCAGGTCCTCGCCAGCCTGCGGCAAGCGGTCAACGCCTGGGAAACGATCACGATCGAGCTCGGTCGAGATTCCCAAATGCGGCACTGGCGGCAATCGGCGGGCCTCCGTTATTAACGCGCCCCGCGTCCGCTTCGCTTTGGGCGTGGCCCGGCGGTCGTCTTTCGCTATAATCCTCGCTCCGCTCTCTTGCCCGTTTCGTTCCCGACAGCGAGGTCATCCCCATGCAGCGTTTTACTCTTTTCGCGGCGTTCCTCGCCTCGCTTTCGATTCCGGTCACCGCGCTGGCGCACCCCGGGCACGGGACACAGGAACTGGGCAACGGTCCGCTCCACTACCTGCTGGATCCCTTCCACGCCGCCTGGACGGTGGGGATCCTGGCGGCGCTGCTGTTGGCCAGCCCTGCGGGGCGACGGCTGGCCGCACCGCCGGTGGCCCGCCTCTTGCGCCGCCGGCCCGCCCGACGCTAAGCTTCAGTTTCCTGCGGCAATAGCGACGTCCGCACCACCGGCCGGCCTGCTAATCGGGGTCCCGCTGGTCCGCGGAGTCGTCTCGCTCGGGCCGCCGGTCCGCCTCGTCATGCTCCGCGTCAAGATCGCTTGCCGCGGGGGCTGGTAGGTTCCGGGGGCGCGGATAGGGCGGCGAGACCGAAGCGGGATGGCCCGGCACGCGGCGGGACGGTTCGCTCGCGGAACGCATCTCGGAGGCTCCTTCCCACAGCTCGTGCACGACCATCAACAGCATGCCGACCAGCATCGGCAGGACGTAGTAAATCCCGCGAAAGATGAAGACCGAGGCGAGGACGGCCGCGAGTTCCGTTTCCCCGGCGGGGCCGACGAGCAGCTTCAGCAAGACGACCTCCAGGACGCCCAAGCCGCCCGGCACCTGCGTCGAAAGGGCGATCGTGATCGCCACCAGGTACGCCCCCAACACGAGGCCGAACGGGACGACGGTGGTTTCCGGGAGGACCAGGTAGAGCGCGGTCGCGGAAATCGTCAAATCGACCGTGGCGACCGCGGTCTGCAGCCCCATCAAGCCCGCCGTCGGCGTGCGCAGCTTAATCCCCCCGATCGGGATCGAGCGATGCCAAACGGCACAGGCGAACAGATAGAGGATCCAGGTCGCCAGCAATACGAAACCGAGGGACCGCGTCCCGATCGGCAGATCGATGTTATTGGGCAGCGGCACCGGCACGAAGATCAGCACGGTCCCTCCTAGGAAGCAGATCCCCGACCAGAAGGTCAGCCCCAGGAAGGCGAGCATCGCCACGATCTGCGCCGGAGATAGCCCCCAGCGGGAATAAAAATGGAAGCGGATCGGCGCACCTGCGACCAAGGTGCCCAAATTGTTGCCCAGCGAATAGCCAAGGAAGCCGGCTAAGGCGACCCGCCGCAACGGTAGCGGCCGGCGGAGGTAACGGAGGGCCAGGATGTCGTAGGTCGCCAACAGGCCGTAATTCATCGCGATCAAGATCACCGCGAAGAAGAGGTACAGCTTGGGAACGCCCGTCAACGCCGCCCAGAAGTCTTCCCACGTCGTTTTCTGGGCCTCGCCAATCAACAACCGAATGGCGGCGGCGAACAAGATCGCAGCCAATACCGGACCGGCGAAGCGTCGGAGCTTTTGACGGAAGGAAGACGACACGGACGCGCGGGGGCCAGGGGAAAGAAAGCGAGCCTCTCGGGTTGTTTATACGGCATTCCTTCCGCTTCGATAAGGGAGCCCCGCCGGCGGTGTGCGCTGCTGGAAGCACGCCTTAGAATAAACGGGAACTGGTGGCCGCCCCGCGGCCGGGTCCTCCAAGGCGGCCCCCGCCAGCGGCGGCATCCATCCACCCCGCTGATTCATCCGCGCTGACGATTTCACCCTCGCTGACGATTGCGATAAGACGCATGAAAACTGTTCGACACGATCTTGTGGTTCTGGGCGGCGGTCCTGCCGGCTACGTGGCGGCGATTCGAGCCGCCCAGTTGGGCATCGACGTGGCCTGTATCGACGAAAACAATCGCTTCGGAGGGACCTGTGTTCGCGTGGGCTGCATCCCCAGCAAAGCCTTGCTGGAATCGAGTCATCTGTACGAACAGGCGGAGCACGGCTTCGCCGCGCACGGATTGCAGGTCGACGGCCTGCAGCTGGATCTGGCCGCAATGATGCAGCGGAAAGAGAAGATCGTCGAAACCTTGACCGGCGGGATCGATCTGCTGTTCAAGAAAAACAAGGTCACGCCCTACGTCGGCCGGGGACGCTTCCGGGATGTCCATTCGATCGAGGTCGATGGGGACGAACCGGTGTTGGTCGAGGCCGATCGAATTCTGTTGGCCCTGGGAAGCGTGCCCGCTTCGCTGCGAGGCGTGGAGGAAGACGGCCAGTACATCGGCAACAGCACGATGGCGTTGTCGTTTTCCGAAGTCCCCGAAAAGCTGGTCGTCATCGGCGGCGGCTACATCGGCCTGGAATTAGGCAGCGTCTGGAATCGGCTCGGCTCGCAGGTCGTGGCCCTCGAAGCGCTCGATCACATCCTGATGGGGATCGATCGCGAACTCGCCCAGATCGCCTTCCGCCGGTTCAAAAAGCAGGGGATCGAATTCCACACGAAAACGTTCGTACAATCGGCTCGTCGCCAGGGCGACGGCTGCATTGTCGAAGTCAAGGATGGCGATCCGATCGAATGCGATCGCGTGTTGGTCGCCACCGGACGCGTGCCGGCAACCCAACAAGTGGGCCTCGAATCGGCCGGCTTGGAGACGGACAATCGAGGGTTCCTGTCGGTCGACAAGGAATATCGAACGGGGGTTCCGCATATCCGGGCCGTCGGCGATTGCATCGGCGGCGCACTGCTGGCGCATAAGGCGATGGAAGAGGCGATCGTCTGTGTCGAACGGATGGCCGGCATGGGAAGCCACGTCAATTACGACGTGATCCCGGCGATCGTTTATACCCATCCGGAGATCGC
>CAYNVI010000592.1:0-3113 GCA_964400585.1 uncultured Pirellulaceae bacterium
GAAAGCGGGGGGGACGGTCACGCGATTGGAACCCAAGCGGACGCCCGACGAGCGCGTGGCGGCCAAGAAGCGCGAAGCCGGCAGCTAGCCGCCGGCGTTGCGGTTTCGCCATAGCCCGCGCCGCAGACAACTGCTAAGGTGATGGCGACCGCTCGGGTCGCCTTTTTTTTGTTTTCGCTTCTCCGGTTGATCCGGAGAGCCCGCCCGCGACAGTCCTTCCCACGGACGAATGGACCCCTGCGATGTTTGAAAAGCTTCGCGTCATTTTTTCCATCCCCGAGCTGCGTCGCAAAATCATGCTGACGCTCGGTCTCCTGGCGATTTATCGCATCGGGTTTCATATCCCGCTGCCGATGATCAATCCGACCGATGCCGGCAGCGCGGGCGAGGGTGGCGCGGCGGACTTCTTCGAACGGGTCAGCGTGTTCGCCGCGACCGACCTGCGAAATGCGACGATCTTTGGGTTAGGGATCATGCCCTACATCTCCGCGTCGATCATTTTCCAGTTGCTGGGCAGCGTCTGGAAACCGCTGGAAGAGCTGAAGAAGGAAGGAGAGTCGGGGCGGAAAAAGCTGAATGAATACACCCGCTACCTGACGGTCTTGATCTGCCTGGTCCAGAGCTACATGTACCTGAGGTTCATGTTGATGGGGGGGCCCGAGACCGGCTTCAGTCGGATCAATCCGAACTTCCTGGCGGCCGATGGCAGCGGGCTCTATTTCGGCTGGCAGATCGTGGCGGTCGTGATGATGACCTGCGGGACGGTCTTCCTGATGTGGCTGGGCGAACAGATTGACGAATATGGGATCGGTAACGGGATCAGTTTGCTGATCATGGCGGGGATTCTCGCTCAGATGCCGACGGCGCTCTACGAGCTGATTCGGAATATGAAGCCCGAGCTGGTCGGTTTGGTGCGGGGCACCGTGGGGGTCGAGACGCTGATCATCTTGATCATCCTGTTCATCGGCGTCGTGTTTGGGGTCGTCTTTATCACCCTGGGCCAACGTCGGATCCCGACGCAAAGTGCCAAGTTCACGCGGGGACGGCGTGTCTACGGGGGTACCAAGCAATTCTTGCCGTTGCGGATCAATCAAGCCGGCGTGATGCCGATCATTTTTGCCAGCAGTCTGCTGATGATTCCTGGCGTGCTGTTCGGTTTTCTGGCGGGTTCCTTCGATAACGAAAGCATCTGGTTCTCGTTCTTCAATTCGGTCAGTGCGACCCTCAGCAGCGGGACCTCCTACTTGTACAACCTGCTGTATGTTGGCCTGATCTTCTTCTTCTGCTACTTCTGGACGGCGATCACGTTCAATCCGAAAGAGATGTCGGACCAGCTGAAGGAAAACGGGACGTTCATTCCGGGATATCGTCCTGGCAAGCGGACCACCGACTACCTGGAACGCGTGATGGTCCGGATCACCTACGTCGGAGCGGCGTTCCTGGCGATCGTGGCGATCGTGCCCACGATCGTGTACGGCTCGCTGGGTGTGCCCTACTCGATCGCCGGTTTTTACGGCGGCACGGGGCTGCTGATCGCCGTCAGTGTGGCGTTCGATTTGATTCAGAAAATCGACAGCCACCTGGTGATGCGAAACTACAAGGGCATGCTGGAAAGCTAAGCCCGCGTTCATCATCTTGCCGGCGGAGGGCTCGATGCGAATCGTCTTCATCGGACCGCCTGGGGCCGGCAAGGGAACGCAGTGCGCACGGTTGGCCGACCATCTGCAGGTCCCGCATTTGTCGACCGGCAAAATGTTGCGGGCCGTCCAGGCCGAGCAGTCGGCGCTCGGCCGGCAGATCGCGCGACAGTTGAATGCCGGGCAGCTCGCCCCCGACTACCTCGTGCTGCGGATTGTCAAAAAGCGGCTGCGAGATCCCGACGTCGCCGAGGGCTGCCTGTTCGACGGCTTTCCCAGGACGGTCAACCAAGCGAAGGGGCTGGACGAGTTCCTGCACAGCCGTGAGGACAAGATCGATCTGGTCCTTCATCTGGCGGCCGATCGGGAGCGGTTGATGGCGCGGCTGCTAAAGCGTGCCGCCGAGGAAGACCGAGAAGACGACAACGAAGCAACGATCTCCGCGCGGATGAAGGTCTACGAGGAGGAAACGGCTCCGGTGCTGGATTACTACCGCGGGCAGGAAATCGTGGAAACGATCGATGCGACGCGCCCGCCCGAGGCGGTGTTTCAAGCGGTCTGTCGCACGGTGGAAGCGGTACGCAGCTGAGCCTAGCCGGCCAGCTGCTCGTCGAGCCATGCGAGGATCGTTTCGGCGATTTCTACGACCGACTGGCCTGGCGTTTCGACCCGCAGGGCGGCGACTTCGGCGTACAGCGGTTGCCGTTCGGTCAGCAGGCGTTGCACCTCTTCTTCGGGGGGAAGCTCGGTCAGGGCGGGACGCCGCATCGCCGAGAGCGCGTCCCCGCGAATTCGTGCGGCGAGCGTCGCGGCATCGGCATCGAGCCAGACGCAGAGGCCGCTCCGCCGGATCGTCTGCCGGTTGGCTTGGCGGAGGACGGCCCCGCCTCCGAGGGCGATGACCGCCAGCGGCCCCGCGGCGACGGCTTCGAGCGCGGCTTGCTCGCGATCCCGAAAGCCGGCTTCGCCTGCGGTCGCAAAAATGTCGCGGATCGAACACCCCGCGCGGGCTTCGATCTGGTCATCGAGGTCGATCGCATCCAGGCCGAGATCGAGCCCCAGTTGGTGGGCGACCGAGCTTTTGCCGCTGCCGCGGTAACCGGTCAGGAAGAGGTGGCCTGGAGAGGAGGGCATGGTGGAGATTCAATGCTCGCTTTGGGCGCGGTGGATGGCGGCCGGAGGGTACTGGCCGGGGCCGTCTTCGGCGTACATCCGCTGCAGGGCCTGGGCGAAGTCTTCGCGGCTGCGGATTTTGGTGAAGGCCTGACGGGCTTCCTGGTGTCGGGGATGGTTGGCCGTGTATTTGATGCAGAACTTTCGCATCAACAGCGGCGCGCGATCCACCCCGTAGGTCGCTTCGCACAGGCTGAAGTGCTCCCGCATCAACTCGGCTTGCTCGTGCAGGCTGGGCGGGGGTGGTTTGGGCAAACCTTGGGCCATCGCCGCGGCTTGCTGGAAGATCCACGGATTGCCGAT
>CAYNVI010000593.1:0-3107 GCA_964400585.1 uncultured Pirellulaceae bacterium
TCAACATTATCGTCGTCGGGACAAGCCTTGCTGGCGGATCTGCCGGAGCGGCGCTTGGCGAACTCGGCTACAACGTCAAATCGTTCTGTATTCAGGACAGTCCACGACGAGCAAACAGTATCGCCGCTCAAGGAGGCATCAACGCTTGCAATGATCAGACGCGTCAACTTGGCGACACCGAGTGGAAGCACTTTGACGATACCGTGTACGGCGGCGATTTTCTCAATCACCAGCCTCCGGTCAAAGAGATGTGCGACTGGGCGCCGAAGGTGATCGATTTGATGGATCGGTTGGGCGTGCCGTTTAACCGGACGGGAGAAGGGTTCATCGACCGCCGTCGGTTCGGGGGGACGCTCTACAAGCGAACCGCGTTCGCCGGGGCGACGACGGGCCAGCAACTGCTGTACGCCTTGGACGAACAGGTCCGGCGGCGGGAGTCGGAAGGCGCCGTCCGCAAGTTCGAATTCTGGGACTTTCTGGGACCGATCCAGGACGATCAGGGGCGCTGCCGCGGCGTGGTCGCGCAAGATATGGTCTCGATGGAGATCCGGGCCTTCCCCGCCGACGCCGTGATCGTCGCTTCCGGCGGGTGCGGCCTCGTGTACGGGCGCAGCACGATGAGCGTCTTCTGCAATGGGAGTGCCGCGAGCCGTTGTTTTCAGGCGGGCGCCCACTACGCCAATGCGGAATTCATCCAGGTGCATCCGACGGCGATCCCCGGATCGGACAAGTTGCGGTTGATGAGCGAGTCGGCGCGGGGCGAGGGAGGGCGCGTGTGGGTTCCGAAAAAGCCGCATGATTCGCGGGCGGCTGCCGAGATTCCCGATTCCGATCGGTTTTACTTCCTCGAAGAACGGTTCCCCGAATACGGCAACCTGGTGCCGCGCGATATCGCCACCCGGCAGATCTTTGATATCTGCGTGAATGATGGGTTGAGCGTCGAGCCGGATCGGATGTGCGTGTACCTCGATCTGACCCACATCCCGCAGCAAGAGCTCGACCGCAAGCTGGGCGGGATCCTCGAGATCTATGAGAAATTCCAGGGCGTCGACCCGCGGGTCGAACCGATGAAAATTTTCCCGGCTGTGCACTACAGCATGGGAGGCCTATGGACCGACTACGTCAAGTCCTCCAGCGGCGGTCTCGTCCCCGGAGCCATCCCCAACCAGATGACCAACATCGAAGGTCTCTACGCGATGGGAGAGTGCGATTATCATTATCACGGTGCGAATCGGCTGGGTGCCAACTCGCTGCTTTCCTGCATCTTCACGGGGCTCTTTTCCGGGCCTTCGGTGCAGGCGTTCGCCGAGAGCACGCCGGGGTCCGCCGAAGATGTCCCGAAGTCGCTGCTCGAGTCGGCCGTCAAGACCCATCAGGACCGACACGCTCGGCTGCTGTCGAACGAGTCGGGGGGAGAGGAAAACCCCTACCTGATCCACCAGGAATTGGGCGATATCATGACCCGCACGGCGACGGTCGTGCGGCGTAACGACCAGCTGAGCGAGGCTTACGAGAAGGTCGACGAGCTGCACGAGCGGGCGCTGCGTGTCAGCCTCTCCGATGCCGGGGGCTGGACGAACCAGAACGTGATCTTCGCCAAGTCGGTCCAGGACATGTTCCCCTTGGCCAAGACGATCATCCGGGGGGCGCTGCAGCGTGATGAGTGCCGGGGGGCGCATTTCAAGCCCGACTTTGAAAAGCCGAGCTTGACCGCCGAGGATCCGGCCGAGCGGCGTCAGCAGGCGGAAGAGTGGTGCGATGCCTTCGAGGAGAACAACGCGAAGTACCTCAAGTCGACGGTGGCCACCTGGGACGCGGCTGCGAAGGCGCCTCAGCTGCGGTACGAAGACGTCGATACGTCATTGATCCCTCCCCGCCCGCGGTTATACGGGCTGGTCGGCGCGGAAGTGATCGAAGAGGTTTGGAAAGAGCGGATGGCCAAGCGGGAAACCGCCGCGGTTGGTGATCCGGCAAGTGTTTAGCACGGTTTAGAGAGAGTCGTCCGGGGCTTGGTTGTAAGGCCTGTCCCGCGGGCGACCCCGTCGATGGCGTTTCGGCGGAGCGGGCGGGACGGCACCCGTTTGCTCCGCATAATCCTTTTAGCAATTGAAGTACTACCATGATTGCTCCCGTCTCCTCGTCGAAGAAGCGACCTTCGTTCGTCAATGTGCGTGTGCGCCGGCAGCAAGGCCCCGGGCAGGAACCGTACTGGGAACTGCATCGGATCGATTACGAACCCGAGATGAACGTGATCAGCGTGCTGCAGCGGATCGCTGCCCAGGCGAAGACCGTCGACGGGAAAAAGGTTTCGCCGGTCGCTTGGGACTGCGGTTGTCTGGAAGAGGTGTGTGGCTCCTGCACGATGCTGATCAATGGCCGGGTCCGGCAGAGTTGTAGTGCCTTGGTGGATCGCTTGCTGGGGGAAAATCCCGACGAAGTGGTCCTGGAACCGATGAGTAAATTCCCGGTCGTGCGCGACTTGATGGTCGACCGGCAACGACTCTTCTCCGCGCTGGACCGGGTGAAAGCCTGGGTGCCGGTCGACAGCTATTACGACATGGGGCCGGGCGAACGGCAATTGCAAAAGCAGCAGGAACGCAATTACCCGCTCAGTCAGTGCATGAGTTGTGGATGTTGCCTGGAAGCCTGTCCTCAGTACCAGAAGATCGAGCTGACGCAGGAGGCGGACGAGACCGACGAAGCGTTCGAAGCGCGTAAGCGGGCCGCCTACGACCAGGGGTTTGTCGGTCCCCACGCGATCTCTCAGGTGATGCTGTTTAACAACCATCCGACCGGGAAAGCGTTGGCTGCCGAACGGCTCGACGCGCTGACCTCGCCAGGCGGTATTCAGGCGTGTGGCAATGCGCAAAACTGCGTCGCGGTTTGTCCGAAGGAGATTCCGCTGACCCAGTCGATCGCTCGGGCGGGGCGGGCCACCACGATCCACTCGCTGAAGCAGTTCTTCGATCGGTAAAGCCTTGGGGGTGGCGGTTGAGGTGATGGGTCGGTCTCGTAACGCCGGGTGTGCCTCGGCTTCACCCCTCCCCCTGCCCTGTCAGTTATACATAAGTCAGACGATTTAGCCCCCGTTTCGGCACGCTTTTTGC
>CAYNVI010000594.1:0-3101 GCA_964400585.1 uncultured Pirellulaceae bacterium
GCCGTAGAACCGGAAAAATCGACCGGCACGATCCCTTGGACGTGGGAAAATGCAGTGCGGTCGCTGGCATCTTGGTCACAGGGTTGTAATTTTCAACGGCCTTGAAGTCACCTTTTCACCGTGTGAACCGTCTGGGGGCAGCGTGCTGCGAGGGTTCCGACCGGTCCCGTCGGCCCGCTCTGCGGCGCGGCGGTGCCCGCCGACCGCTCGCCGGCAACACTTTTCCGGGCATTTAATCGAGGGCAGATTCCATGAGATGCGAAGAAACCACCGGGCCCGTCCCAGCGACCGTCTCCAGCGGGAAGGCGGGAGCGGTACCGGCGATCGACCCGGCGGGCTTGGAAAGCCGCAGCATGGGGAACCGCAGGTTAACGCTTGCGTTATTGCAAGAACTACGCTGGTCCGGCTGTGCCCATGTCGCGGCCATCGAGCGATTCGCAGCTGAGGCGGACCTTCCGGCGACGAGTGAAGCCGCCCATAGTTTGAAGGGTGCTGCGGCGATCGTCTGTGCGGAGCCGCTCCGTTTACTTGCCGCCGAGATCGAAGCGGTGGCCGCCTCGGGTGCGCTCACAGCGGTGACCGCGTTGGTCGCGCAGTTGCGACCGATCATGGATTCCTGCAATGGCGAGATCACGCGCCTGCAAGGCTCGCCAGACGCATCCTGATTCGGGCTCCCGTTTTCCTTCCCTGAGGTCGGTCTTTTGAAAGTTTTAGTCGTTGACGACGAGGCCGTTTCGCGTCGCGCGATCGCAGAAACATTACGTGCCTGCGGCTACCAAGCGACTGCCCTCAGTGACGCTCGCGAGGCTTTGCCATTGGTGCGTGCCGAAGGGTTCCAATTAGTCGTCGCTGATTGGCGGATGTCGCCGATGGATGGGATTGAACTCTGCCATGCGATCCGCTCGGCGAATTTGCACCGCTACGTTTACTTCATCATGGTGACTTCGCGAAATCGATCCCAGGACATGGGGGTGGGGTTTGCCAATGGCGTGGACGATTACCTGACCAAACCATTCGATCCCAGGGAGCTACAGTGGCGGGTGAAAGTGGGCCAGCGGATCGGCGAACTCCAGTCGAGCCAACTGACCGTGTATGCGCTCGCCAAGCTGGCCGAGTCGCGGGACCTGGAAACCGGAGCCCATCTCGAACGCGTGCAGTGCTACTGCCAGACGCTGGCAGAAAGGCTCAGACAGACGTCTCGCTATGGGCATGTCATCGATGACGAATACGTCAGCTTGATTTACCAAACAAGTCCCTTGCATGACATCGGCAAGGTCGGGATCCCCGACAAGGTCCTGTTAAAACCGGGGCCGTTGACCGAAGCAGAATTTGAGGTGATGAAGACGCACTCCTTACGCGGTGCAGAAACACTCGAGGCAGCCTACCACGAATTTCCGAATGCCCGCTTTTTGCGGATGGCCGCAGACATCGCCCTGACCCACCATGAGAAATACGATGGGACGGGATACCCGCAGGGCCTGCGGGGAGAAGCCATTCCCTTGTGCGGCAGAATTGTCGGACTCGCCGATGCTTACGATGCGATCACGTCACGGCGGATCTATAAACGGTCGGTGAGCCACGAGAAGGCCAAAGCGATTATCAGCGGCGAGCGAGGGCGGCATTTCGACCCCTTGATCGTCGATGCGTTTTTAGAACTGGAAGCCGAGTTTTCCAGAATTCGGCTGCATTACGCCGAGCAAGAAGCGAGGACGCACCCCCGCAGGAGCGCGCCAACCGGCGCGTTGGAGCCGGCCTTGCCATAGCGGGCGGTCCGCCAGAACTTCCCAGCTCGCCCGCCGCTCCCCTGGGCGGCCTACTGCAGTCCGCCCGTCACCGGAGTGGACTTCCTGCGCGAATTTCTGCTGGCGACGGATTGGGCGTTAGAGGAGCCTCCCAGCTTCGAAGCATTGAACGAATCGGTAACCCTGAAAAGCAAGTGTCTGATTGTCAACGGTTTATCCGTTTGGCCTGATCCGCTTGGCGACCTGCCGGCGCGGCCCCCGCTGGAGAACCGTTGCCTGATTAGCGCTGAGGAGACCCCGGAGTCGCTGGACCAATTCGGTATGCTAGTCCGTCTGCCGACCAGCTTTCAAAGCGTGCAAAACGCGTTTGCCGAGTTGCCCTCCTAGCGCCCCCCTTCCCGTGGATCAATGAGTCACCTGATGCGGATCGATAGCCACCATCACTTCTGGAAATTCAACCCTCAGCAATACCCTTGGATCGACGCCGAAAAAGCGGTCCTGCAACGCGATTTTGAGCCCTCGGACCTGGGCCCTTTGGTCGCAGCCGCCGGGATCGATGGCGTCGTTTCGGTGCAAGCACGTCAGACGCTGGAGGAAACCGCTTGGTTGCTAGAGGTTGCCGAACAGCACGCTTGGGTCGCCGGCGTGGTCGGCTGGGTCCCGCTGCGGAACCCTAGCGTGGTGAAAGCCTTGGCGCAATTTGCCGATCGCCCCTTGCTGAAAGGAATTCGGCATGTCGTCCAGGACGAACCGGACGATCGCTTCCTGCTCGATCCCGATTTCAATCGGGGGATCCAAGCGGTGACCTCGGCTGGCCTGGTGTACGACATCCTGATCTTGGCCCAGCAGCTGCCCGCGGCGGTCGAATTTGTTGACCGGCATCCCGACCAAGTCTTCGTCCTCGATCACATTGCGAAGCCGACTATTCGTGGCGGCGCATTCGACACGGGCTGGGAAGCGGGCATCAAAGAGCTCGCCCAACGTGCCCATGTGCATTGCAAGTTTTCGGGGGTGGTCACCGAAGTCGCCGATCCCGAGTGGACGATCGAGCTGGTCCGGCCGTACTGGGAAGTCGCTCTGGAAGCATTCGGCGTCGACCGCTTGCTCTTTGGCAGCGACTGGCCCGTCTGCCTTCTCCGCAGCGCCTACGACCGCTGGATCAAGACGGTCGAGACGTTGGCTGGCGAATTGTCGGCCAGCGAACAAGCGGCCTTCTGGGGGCAGAACGCGCGCCGTCTCTACCGGCTCGCTTCATCAGATCCGCGTCAAGGAGATCACCCAGCGGATGAGCGTTTCTGGGTTGGCGTCGGGGGCCCGCACGATCGGGTAGCCGATCCGGGGCAAGACGGATGCCCAGCC
>CAYNVI010000595.1:0-3093 GCA_964400585.1 uncultured Pirellulaceae bacterium
CAGATTGGCGACATCGTTGGTCTTCGCTTCCCGCAACGAGGCCTCGATCGTGACGCTCGCGCCTTCCTCGGTGCGGCGGGTCACCAGCACCCGGTCGGCGACCGAGAGGGGCGTCCCCCCCGCCATCGCGATCGCATCGAGCAGGTGGACGTCTTGGTCGTCGGGCAGTTCAAATTGCCCAGGATCCTTGACCAAACCGAGGACGCTGATCTTGCCCGGTTCCCGCGAACGGACCATCACGACCGCGCCGTCTTGAAGCGTCAGGTCGTCCCGCGAGTAGCGGGCCGCCTCGGTGAGGTTGACTCGCGTTGTTTTGGCTGGTGGCGCGCCCCCGGTTTCATGGCTCGCCTGACGGACGCCCTCGGTCGCCGGATGAAAATTCACCGGCGTGCGGATCTCGACGATCGTATCGGCGTCCTCGCTCAGTCCCTCGGCCTCGGTCAGGGCCGCCAGCAGATTGCTGTTGGCGACGGGCAGGTTATAGGTCGCCGGTTTATTGACCGCTCCGGCGACCGTTACCCGCAGCGAACGCGGTTTGACGATCCCCACCGTCACGTTCGGATTCACATAAAGACCTCGCGATTGGCCCGCTTCTGCGATCGCCCGTTCCGCTTCGGTCAGCGACAGTCCGGCGATCGGCACGGCCCCGACCAGCGGCACGCCGACCTGGCCATTGTCCCCGACTCGCAATTCGTGGACCGGCGGCTGACGCTCTTCGATCCCGGTGGCGATCATCACCGAGATCGTGTCGCCGGGATGGAGCATTTCGGTCGGCGTCGTCGGGCGGGCCAGGGCCGACAGGTCGATGTCGCTGCGGCCCATTTGCGGACGCGCGACGAACTGACGCGGGAGTGCATCGGTCGTGTATTGGCCGTGGGTGCACCCCGCCGCGGTCGCCAGTCCCCAAAGGGCAAGCATCCACAGCGTAGGAGTCGCCAGTCGGCAGCGAGCAAAATCGGATACAGGCATCATGCATGGAGCCAATTCGAAGGGGGGAGCCGCCGTGGGGCGGGTGCCAAAATCCTTTCTGGCCTGCGCAGTTGGCTTGCGTCAGTCTCCGAGGAGGAAGAATAAACCAAGGGCCAGGAGGGGGACAACGGCAGTTTGTGGAGGGAGGGCCGGCAGCGCCGAACGGATCCTGCCGGCTGGAGGGGACGGCCGATTCGCCCCGCAGCGGCCTTCCCGGGGGACGTCTCGATGGACTTTCGTAGCGAAGCCGGGAAGGCTTCAGGCGGCGCGGCGGGGGAAATCGGCCAACCGCGGCGGGAAAGCCTCCCGCGTCCGCCGGCGGAGTTTCGGGTTCGCAGGCAGCGGTCGGTAGCTCGGCACGATCTGCTGGAGATTCCCCCGGATCGCCTCGGGGCTCGCTTCTGCCGCGGCGAGCAGCTGGTGAAGCGCCCGTTCCATTCGCCGATGTTCCACCGCCACGCTGTCGGCGACGAGGATCTTGGGGTGAGCGGTCGCCTGGCGGATCTCCTCGGCGGCGTAGAGTTCTTCGTACAACTTTTCGCCCGGCCGCAGGCCCGTCTGCTCGATCGCGATGTCTTCGTCCGGCTCCAGACCGGAAAGCTTGATCATGTCGCGAGCCAGGTCGAGGATCTTGACCGGCTCGCCCATGTCGAGCACGAAGATTTCGCCCCCCTCCCCTTGCCTGCCCGCTTGGATGACCAGCTGACTCGCTTCGGGGATCGTCATGAAATAACGCGTCATCTCCGGATGGGTGACGGTGACGGGGCCGCCGCGGGCAATCTGCTCGCGGAAGATCGGGATGACACTGCCGTTGCTCCCCAGCACGTTGCCAAACCGGACCGTCACGAACCGCGTCTCGCTGTGGCGGACCATCGACTGCACGTACAGTTCGGCAACCCGTTTGCAGCCTCCCATCACGTTCGTCGGATTGACCGCCTTGTCGGTGCTGATCATCACGAACGATTCACAGGCGTGACGGTGTGCGGCGTCGGCCAGGATCCGTGAAGCTTGCACAATATTGCGAACCGCTTCCTGAGGATGGGCTTCCATCAGCGGGACGTGTTTGTAGGCGGCCGCGTGAAAGACAATCTGGGGGCGGTGCTGCCCAAACAGCTGGTCGATCCGCTGTTCATCGGTCGCATCGGCGAGGACGACTTCGACCTGACCCGCCGCGACCGCATCACTCAGTTCCCGCTCCAAAAAGAATTGCCCCGTTTCGCTGCGGTCCAGCAGGATCAGCTTGCCTGGGTTGAACGGCAACAGTTGCCGGGCGATTTCCGAACCGATCGAGCCGCAACTGCCGGTCACCAGAATCGTCTGGTCATGCAGCCAGTCGTAGAGGTCGTCCTGATCGAGCGAAATCGGTTCGCGTCCCAGCAGGTCTTCGATCGCCACTTCCCGGGGTTGGAAGTCAACGTGGCCGTCGACAATCCGGCCCACTTCCGGAATCACCTGGACCCGGATGGCCGCCGCGTCGCAATCGGCCAGGATCTGGCGAACCTCGTGACCCGGCAGGTCGCCGGAGATCAACATCACGTCTTGCACCTGCGTCGCCGCGGCCGCCTTGGCCACGTTGTCGCGCCCGACCAGACCGACGACCGGAACCCCGGCGATCTCGTGATGCAGCATCTTGGGCAGGTCGGTGACCAGCCCCACCGGTTGGTGCTTGCTGCAGGAGCCCCGCTGGATCTCTCGCAGGAAGACTTCGGTCGAAGCGGCGGTTCCTACCACCAGCGATCCTCCGGCGGCCGTCGGGTTGCGAGGCCCCCGCCCCCGCCGCTCCCGGACGCAGCGATAGAGCACCAGGAAACCGCACAGCAACAAGGTCGACAGGCAGCCATCGATCAGGATCACGCCGCGTGGCAAGAGCCCCCCGTGGATCAAGAAATCGGCCGCCGCAACGCCGATCGTGGCGGCCCAGGTGGCCTTGAGCAACCGCAACGCCTCGGGCAACGACGCGAACGCGTGCCACACCCGGCCGACTTTGCCGAGCGAGAAAATGGCGGTTTTTACGCCCAGGACCAGCGGCAAGGCGGACCAGAACGCGGCGGTCTGCCGGCTGGGGATCGCGCCGTCAAAGCGGAGGAAGTAGGCGAACCAAAGCGAAAAGGTCAGCGCTGGGAG
>CAYNVI010000596.1:0-3089 GCA_964400585.1 uncultured Pirellulaceae bacterium
GCTCGTCCCGGTTGCCGACAACGACGTAGCCGCTCGACTGGTCCGCCCGGAAAGCGATCGGTTTGGCCTCCGGCTGGACGCCGACGACCAAGTGGTGCAGACCTTGCTCCGGCTTGTACGGTTTCAGTTCCGCTTGCAGACAGGCCGGTTCGACTTCCAGGATCTCTAACGGCAGCTCCTGCAGCTTCCCGCGGACACGGACGATCAATTTCTGCTCACCCGTTTCGCCTTGCGTCAGCACCCCCAGGTCCAATCCATAGCGGGCATCGAGTTGGCCTCCCAAAAAGGCCAAGCGAGGCAGCACTCCTGCGTCGAGCAGCAGTTCCTCTTCGACCGTTTCCGGCACCTCCGGCGGCTGGGCGACGGGCTCGATCTCGACGGTCAGTTGATCGCGGATCGCGGTGCCCGCTTCCCCCGGCGGCAAGCTGACGAGCAAGCGGTAGGCGGACTTCGCTTCGAGGTCCTCGATCTGTTCCGGAAGCAGCGGCTCGACCGCAAACCGCAGCATGGGCAGGTTGGACCGCACATCGGTGATCAAAAAGTCTTCGTACAGCTGGCTGTAAACCAGCGTGCTCAACTCGATCGCCTCGTCGGGCGCCAGCCGGGTCGCGGTCAGTTGGGGTGGATCGAAGCCGATCCGCTCGCGGACCGTCCCGGAGACGGCCAAGGAGAGTTCGGGGAGCTTCGGGTCGTTGGTCTCGATCAGCGCGAATTGCCGGTAGTGCTCGCGTTGTTTCCAGCCCGCATTCCAGGTCAGCGTGATCTCGGTCGAATCCCCCGCTTCCACGATCGTTTCTTCGATGTCGCTCAGCGTGCACTTGCAGCTGGTTTCGCCAGCGACCAGGGCGAGCGGGGCTTGCCCTTGGTTTTCGATGACGAACGTGTGTTCGTTGGAGGTGCCGGGATCGACGATGGCAAAATCGAACTCGGTTTCTGCGACAAAGGCAACCGGTTGCGGCCCCGAGGCTGGACGCTCCAGCAGCGCTGTGCGTCGCTGCAGCTGTTCGACCTTGCGTTCGTATTCGTCGATGCGGTGCTCGGGGACGCCCCAAGGACGATAGGCCACTTGGGTCGAGGCAAAACCGACGACGCCGATCAGCAGGATGGTCCCGACGAAGACGAACAGGACACGTTTGGCAGAGGAGTGTTGCATGGAGGGGAGGCAAACGGTGGAGATGAAAAATGAGCTTGGGAAAGGCCGCGGAGACAGGCCCAGCCAGTCGGCCCGCTGGTCGATCCAACCACGATCCAGCGACGTGCGGATGCGACGGCTAGGCTGGCGAGGCGCGTCCCCTCATGACCGACGACCAACGCGGTACCCTGCCGAAACAGGATACCGCGAAGGCGGAGCATCAAGCATGAAGTCGCATCAAGTTGCTTACTCGAAAGCGCCCTTGAAGCCGGTTTCGCTGAGGAAGACACCGTTGAACATGTCGGTCGGTGCCAGCTCGATGTCTTCCGAGGTGTAGCCCGCGGAAAGCGCATCCTCTTCGTCGAGCGGGTTCGATCCGGTTCCCACGAAACCGGGATTGAGGTAACCGTCGCCGTTGATATCGGTGAAGCTTTTCACCGCGCCATCGGCCATCAGCACGTTGCAGGCATCGCCATGGACCGCGAACCAGTCACGCGTGTCCTGCAGGTAGTACTGCGGCGATCCACCGGCGGGGCAGTTCCGCAGGTTGAAGACCGATTTTTGGTTCTTTTCACACAGCACCTGATCGGTCAGCAAGTCGGTGGTTCCCACGCTGCCATCGATCAAGGCGACTCTGCTAACGGTGCCCGAGACCGTTTCAGTGACGACGCGAGCCGGACCGTCGTTGAAGGCTTCGGTGAGGATCGATCCGGCGTTCAAGACGTTCTTGCCGTCGTTCCAGGAAAGCGTGTTGGAAAGGACCGCTTCGTCGATGTCGCCGGCTCCGGCGTCGCCGAGCAGCGGGATCATATTCGACGAAATACGGCTCTGGTCGACCGTCGAAATCAACAACGGACCGAGCGACCCGTCGAGGCCCTTCACGCCTTTGGCCCCGGAACCCAGGCTGCCATCGGGAGCCAAGGTGGCGGTGCTGGTACCGACGATCCGCGGGGCGGTGCGGACCAGGAAGTAACTAGCCGCGTAGTTCGTGTTGTAGCCGGAATCGAAGAAGTTCGCAGCGACATAATTCGCTCGCGCGGGCGTGTTATCGGCGGTTCCATTGAATCCACCGGTCACATCGGAAACCCCGGTGGCGGCATCGGTCGTGACGGTCCCGCCGCAAGCCCCGGCGGCGAAGTGGAAGCTCAGCGAGTGGTCGCTGTCGGCGTGAGCGCTCGAAGCCTTGCCGAGCATGTCGTTGTTCTTTTCCGAAGCCTTGCTGGGGTTGCTCGGGCAAAGCATCTCGCCGACCAGGCCGCCGCCGTTGTTGACGATGTCGGCAACCCAGCCGTAGGTGTCCATGCAGCCGTCGCGACGGTAGTCGCTGGCACCGCTGCACAGCCGTCCGGCCGGATCCCGGGTGGAAAATTCCTGCAGCGAAATCCCGAATTGCTTCAGGTTGCTGTTGCACTGGGTACGGCGGGCGGCTTCCCGCGCCTTCGCCAAGGCGGGCAGCGCCAAGGCGGCGAGCAGGGCGATGATCGCGATCACCACCAGCAGCTCGATCAGGGTGAAACCGGGACGATTCATTCGTAGTCGCATGTTGTGTCTCTCCACAAGAACAAAGAAAGAAAGTTGAGTGGGGGGGGGAAGGTCGCCTTCACCGCGAAGGCGGCGGTCGGGTTGGTTACCGGAGGACGATCCACCGAAGCATCGATTCAATACGCTTGATAAAACCTCCTCGAAAACGGGCAACGGGGAGCGCCGCAGGCTGCTCGGGCCGGTTGGCGATCGCTTACTTCACGGGTTTGACTTGCAGGTTGGTGGGCCTTCACTCACTTCACGGGTTTGACTTGCAGGTTGGCGGGCTTTCGCTCACTTCATGGGTTTAACCTGCAGGTTGTAAAAACTTGCCAGGTCCAAAAACTCCACTTCGGCCTCCGCGGAGCTGAAGCCTTGGCCAGCGGGAAAGCCGTTGTTGATCATCTGGTCGCCGTTCTCGTCGACCAGTTGTTGG
>CAYNVI010000597.1:0-3085 GCA_964400585.1 uncultured Pirellulaceae bacterium
CCTCCTTTCGACTGATTGAGGCAAGACGTTGTCGACTTCGCATGAAAACGCGGCGCTCGGGCAAGCGATCGCCTCTCCCGTTCAAGGCACCCTGGTCGACGCCTTCGTCTTCGACCGCGGGGATCAACTCGCCCGCCACGTCTCGGAGATCATCGCCGCGGAGATTCGCCAACGAACGGCGATGGGCCAAAAAGCGGTGCTCGGGCTCGCCACCGGTTCCACGCCGGCCGAGACCTACCGGGAACTGGTCCGGTTGCGCCGCGAGGAAGGGCTCGACCTGAGCAATGTGGAAATCTTCTTACTGGGGGAGTACGTGGGGCTCGAAGCGGAAAGCCCGCAGAGCCATGCGCGGTGGATCGCGCACCATTTGATCGACCCCACGAACATCCCGCCCGAGCACGTCCACCTGCCCGACGTCTCCGACCCCAGTCCCGCCGGGTTGCAGGCCGCCTGCCGGCGGCTCGAAGACGCGCTGGCCGAGCAGGGGGGGTTGGATCTGGTGGTCTGTGGGATCGGCCGGAACGGGCACCTCGCCTTCAACGAGCCCTTCAGTGTCCGGCACAGCCGCACCCGGCCCTGCACGCTCGATCCGGTCACGCGGCAAGCGGCCGCCAGCGACTTCTTCGGCCTGGAGAACGTCCCCACCCACGCGGTCACGATGGGGATGGCGACGATCATGGAAGCCCGCAATGTGCTCCTGTTGGCGCTCGGCGAACATAAGGCCAAGGTCGTCGTCGAAGCCTTCGAAGGGATGGAAACCGACCGCATCCCGGCCAGCTACCTGCAGCAGCATCCCAACGCGGCCCTCTTCCTCGACCGCTCGGCCGCCGGCGGCCTGACCGGCTACGCCGCTCCCTGGCAGTTGGGCAATATCCAGTGGAACGACCCCCTGATCAAGCGGGCCGTGCTGTGGCTGTGCCAACAGACCGGCAAGGCGCTCCTGAAACTTGACGACAACGATTTCCGCGACCACGACCTGCATCAACTGCTGCGGCATCATGGGCCGGCACAGGACCTGGCCCAGCGGGTCTTCCGCTGGATGATGGATACGATCGATTACCATCCGGCCCCCCAGCCCCCCAAGAAATGCCTCTGTTTCAGCCCCCACCCGGACGATGACGTGATCAGCATGGGGGGCTCCCTGATCCGTTTGGTCGAGGACGGGCACGACGTGCACATCGCCTACATGACCAGTGGGAACATTGCGGTGTTCGACCACGATGCCTTGCAGATCGCCGACATGGTCAGCGAATACCACCGGATTTTTGAGCTCGATCCCGGGCCGGCCGACGACATCCAAGACCGCGTGCGAGCCGCCTTGGCGGAAAAATCGCCGGGCCAGCCGGACGCCGAGGCGATCCAAAAGATCAAAGGCCTGATCCGCTGGACCGAAGCCCGTGCCGGCGCCGTGAAGGTCGGCTGCCGCGAAGAAAACCTGCACTTTCTGGACCTCCCCTTCTACCGTACCGGGACCGTCGACAAGCGACCGGTCGGCGACGAGGACATCGCGATCATCCGTCAGTTGCTGGAAACCGTGCAGCCCGACGTCGCCTTTGTGGCGGGGGACTTAGCCGACCCGCACGGCACCCACCGTGTCTGCGCCCAAGCGGTTTTCCACGCCCTGACAGCGATGCAAGCCGAAGGTGTCCCGACCCCCGAAGTGCTGCTTTACCGCGGTGCTTGGCAAGAATACGCGCTGCATGAAATCGAGATCGCTGTGCCCCTCAGCCCGGGCGATATGGACCTGAAACGCAAAGCGATCTTCATGCACGAAAGCCAAAAAGACGAAGCCCTCTTTCCCGGCAGCGATCCGCGGGAATTCTGGCAGCGTGCCGAGGACCGCAATCGGATGACGGCCGACGGCTACAACCAGTTAGGACTCCCCGAGTTCTTCGCCCTGGAAGCCTTCACCCGCTGGGACGGCCATCCGGTCTAAGGCCCCCCTGCCACACGCCATCGCTCGGAGCATGGTTCCGTCTCGAATTTGCCTGGCTCCCTAGAGTTTTGCTCGGCTTCGTACTTCCCCTCGAATTGATCCCTGGAGTTGCTTGAATGAAGATCTATGCGATCCTTAGCGCCTTGGCCGTTGCCTTCTGCTGGGGGATGTACGGTTCGGCCCTTGCCAATGCCCGCTCGTCGAGCGATTCGCCGGTGACCTGGGGCCCGTTCAAGCCGTACATCTTCGTGGGGATGGCCTACCTGGTGGTGGCGATCATCGGGGGATCCCTGATGATGAAGTTCGTCTTCAAGGACAGCTTCGATTACAGCGGCGGCTACGCCCCGGCGCGGACCTGGGGCTTTTTGGCCGGCTGCCTGGGAGCCTTCGGGGCCTTCTTCTTAACGCTGGCGGTGGTCAAGGCGCGGGGCAACGCCGCCTACGTGATGCCGGTCGTGTTCGGGGGGGCGGTCACCGTCAACGCGATCGCGTCGTACTTTAACTTGCCGCCGGGACAGCGCACCGATCCGCGGATGTGGATCGGCATGCTGTTGGTCGCCGTGGGGGTCGTCTTGACGGCGAAATTTACGCCTCACGGGCACGCTGCTAAGAAACCACAAGCGGCGGTGGAAGAGCTCGCCGCTCCCGGCGGTGCGGGTGGCACGCAACCGGCCCCTGCGGTTTCCTCCGAATCCGCCGATTCGAATTAGCCCCGCCTGGCTTCATCCCCCTTGGGCGAAACAAGATGCACGACGCCGCGCCCCCGGTGACGCCGGAAGCCCGCTTTCAGCGGATCGACGCGTTGATGAGCCACGTGTGGATGGTCCGCACCTTCCTGAAGCACTGCGATGAAGTCGAGGACGACGAGGAATTGCAATCGGTCGTCCGCGATCTGTACGACGTGCTGCTGGCCGTCGGCCCAGCGGCGGCGGAAGGGGACTGCGCGGCCTACTTGAAGCAGGCCAAGAAAAAGCTGAGCCGCTTGCAGCGTGCCGAAGCGCTCTACCGGGAAATCCAACCCGAGGTGAGTGGGCACACCAATTTCGCCATGGCCGCCCGTTCGTTGGAAGTCGCGGTGGCCGAGATCGCCGCCCTGGCCAAGCCCTCCCAGTGAGCCGGCGGGCAGGGTCCTCATCGATGCCAAAAGGC
>CAYNVI010000598.1:0-3082 GCA_964400585.1 uncultured Pirellulaceae bacterium
GCCCTGCCCAACCAAGCCCTGCCCAACCAAGCCCTGCCCAACCAAGCCCTGCCCAACCAAGCCCTGCCCAGCCAAGCCCTGCCCAGCCAAGCCCTACCGCCGCCGCGACAGGGAAACACTATCCCATCGCCACCGGCATCAGCACATCGGCCGCCTGCATCAGCCGGACGTCGCTGCAGCGATCCAAATAGAACTGGCGGGGCTCTTCACGGCACAGGCAGAGGCCCAGGAAACGATCGTTGCCGAGGAAACGGATCGGACTGACGATGCGGTGGGTCTTCTCCCCTTTCGCATCGAGATAATCCATCGCAATCGCAAACGTGTCGGAATCTTCCATGGCGGTTCGAATCGCGCGTCGCATGCTGATCGGTCCTTGGGGCGGTGCGAAATGGGCGGAAGGAAAGGGGCGGCAGGAAAGAGAGCGTTAAACCAAAGCGTTTGGCAAGGCCGTTGCGGCCACGCTCGGTTCCTTCGTATTCTTCGCCAGCAGCGTGACACGTTTGGTCCTCCCCCTGTTGGCGCCCCCCAAAAACATTTTCACCAGGGCCCGCTGCTCCCGGACCGCCGGCACCCCGGTGGCCCCGCAGACCGCCAAGCTGCCGATCAACGGTCCGCGTTTCCCTCCTGATAGATCCGCTGCCCATCGCACCAGACCGTGAACTGGCGGATCCGCAGGCCCGGCCCAAACCCGATCGCGATCCGGCCTGTAACCCCCTCGGCGACGCTTCCCGGGGGCCAGCGGAAGGCGATCTCCCGCTGCAGGCTCCACCAACTGACGGCGCGCCACAGCAAGCGGTCGTTCCAGTACACGCGTTGGACAAACCACCAACCGGTGTAAGTCAACCGCCCGCTCAGCGGCACGCCAAAATCGAGTTCACGATAGAGGAACCCGCCGCGGACGCGCTGGACATCCTGCGGCGCCGCCTGCAGCGGAAGGCCCGTCGCGGTTCCCCCCGCCGTCTCCGAGGAGAGTGGAGCAGGCGTGGCGTAGGGATTGAGCTCCTCACGTGTCAAAGGCGCGGTCTCCCGCATCGCCCAGGCCGGGGACGATGTGCGACCAGTGGATGCGAGAGTTCCGTCACTTGATCGACCATGCTGCTTCTCTCTCCGAGGTTCCTGAGCCGAGGAATGGTCCGGGCTCAATGCAGGACAGGGCAGACGTCAAACCATTCGCGGCCCTGCTGACGCATCCATTCGGTCGACCAGTCGGGGCCCCAGTAACCAGGCTGGTACGTTTTCAAGTCAGGGGCATCCGGGGTTCGCCAGGCGGCGATGATCGGATCGATGATATGCCAAGCGAGTTCCACCTCATCGCTGCGGGCAAACAGGCTCGCGTCGCCGTTGAGGGCGTCGAGCAACAATCGCTGGTAGGCATCGGGAAGCAACCCACCGCCGCCTCGCTGGAAACTGAAGTCGAGTGCATTGCTGCGCGTCTTCATATCGGTATCGGGGACCTTCGTCTGAAAATGTAGCTGGATCCCTTCAGCTGGTTGCACCTGGATCACCAGTTGATTGGCCGACGGCGTCCGCGTTTTCGAGCCGAGCAACAAGTGCGGGGCTTCGTGGAACTGGATCACAATCTGCGTCGTCCGGCACGACATCCCCTTGCCGCTCCGCAAGTAAAAGGGGACCCCCTGCCAACGCCAGTTATCGACGTACAGCTTGAGCGCTGCAAAGGTTTCCGTGGGGCTTTCCGCGGGGACGCCTTCCTCCTCCAGGTAACCGTCGTATTGCCCACGCACGGTGTTGCTGGCAAAGTCGCGCTTTTGCATCTCCCGCACGCAGTGCAGCACCTTGACCTTTTCGTCGCGGACGAGATCCGCGTCGTAACGCCCCGGAGGCTCCATCGCGGTGATCATCATCAACTGCAGGAGATGATTCTGGAACATGTCGCGAAGGATTCCGGAACGATCGTAGTAGCCCGCGCGTCGGCCGACCGTGACCTCTTCCGCCACGGTGATCTGCACATGGTCGATGAAGTTCCGGTTCCAAAGGGGTTCGAAGATGCTGTTGGCGAAGCGGAGCACAAACATGTTCTGCACCGTTTCCTTCCCCAGGTAGTGATCGATCCGATAGACCTGATCCTCACGGAAGAAGCGATGCAAGTCATCGTTCAGTTGCCGCGCGGAATCGTAATCGCTCCCGAACGGCTTTTCGATGATAATGCGGCGGTTGCCGTTGGCATCGTCCGCCAAGCCAGCCTGGCCGAGCTGCTCGGCTGCTTTGGGGTACAACTGCGGCATCGTCGAGAGGTAATAGACGCGATCGACCGCGCCGCCGGGTTCGATCTCCTTCAAGAAACCGGCGAGCGCTTCGAAGTCTTCGCTCTTTTGAATGTCGCCAGGCTGGTAGTAGATCGACTGGCTGAAGCGTTCCCAGCTTTCCGGATCGAACGCATCGCCGGCGTGCTTCTGCGTCGATTCGGCCAGTTCCTTTCGCCAATCTTCATGACTGAAGTGGCTCCGGGAGACCCCCACGACGCGCGTCGATTCCGGCAACCGCCCTTTGCGGAACAGATGGTAGATCGCCGGGATCAGCTTCCGGCTTGTCAGATCTCCCGAGGCACCAAAGATGACGATCGTGTGGGACATGATGGCGGGAAACTCCTAGAGCCGCGCGAGGCCACCGCACGCCGCGGTGACGGGAGACAACACTGTAGGGGAGAGTTCGGCCACCGAGTAGGCAAGCACGAGTAGGCAAGCACGAGTAGGCAAGCACGAGTAGGCAAGCACGAGTAGCCACGCACGAGTAGCCGGACAATCCTTGCAAAATCACTGCCGCTTTGCGACAGCCCCTCGCCCTGGGCCGATGAAAATCTGCCCAGCTGGGCAAACAGGGCATTGGTGGGTCGATATCGTGAGGCCGACTAAGCCTCGGATTGGCCCCTCCCCCAACCCATTCGCGGTAACGTTGTGCCTGATGGCAGCGTTTTTCGCGCGAAAGGATTGGGGGAGGGGGACTAAAAAAAACGCTTCGCCTGATGAAAAACGTCGAGTAAGCCTGATCCCTCGGCGAAAACATTTGCGACAGCCTCACGCCCTGGCCGCTTCCCGGCAAGGGACGAGGGCGGCGGCGAAGTGGT
>CAYNVI010000599.1:0-3073 GCA_964400585.1 uncultured Pirellulaceae bacterium
CGCACTATGGCGAATGGACTCAACAAAGCGCAGGGCGAAGCCGTGGAAACGCTGGCCGGCCCCCTGCTGGTGCTGGCCGGGGCGGGAACCGGAAAAACCCGCGTCGTGACCTTTCGGATCGCGAACCTGATCCGGCACGGGACCGCGGCCGACCGGATCCTGGCGGTCACCTTTACCAACAAGGCGGCCGGGGAAATGCAGGAGCGGATCGGGGGGCTGATCGGGACCAAGGGGAAACCGAAGAAACAGGCGCCGCGGCCGACGATCGGGACGTTCCATTCCCAGTGCGTGCGGATCCTGCGACGGCACGCCACGCGTCTCGGCTTTCCGGCCAAGTTCACGATCTACGACCGCAGCGACCAGGAAGCGCTCGCCCGCAGCGTGTTGCGGGAATTGCGGTTGCCCGGGACGGCGATCAAGCCAAGTGACCTGCTGGCGATCATCGGCGGTTGGAAAAATGCGTCGGTCGTCCCGGAGCAGGCCGGCGCGGTCGCCCGCACCGACAAGGAGCACCTGGCGGCCAGCGCCTACCGCCGTTATCAGACCGGCTTGCGGACCGCCGGCGCCATGGACTTTGACGACCTGCTGCTGCACACCGAGCACCTGTTGCTGCACGACGAGGAAGTCCTCGCCGAAGAAGCGGGACGCTACGACCATGTCCTGGTCGACGAATACCAGGACACCAACGGCAGCCAGTACCGGATCATCAAATCCTTGGCGGGCCGTCATCGGAACCTCTGCGTCGTCGGCGACGATGACCAGTCGGTCTATGGGTGGCGGGGGGCCGATGTCACCCACATCCTCAATTTCCGTCAGGACTGGCCCGACGCCAAGGTCGTCTGCTTGGAGGAAAACTATCGCTCCAGCGGGGAGATCCTGCAGATGGCCAACCGCCTGATCGCCTACAACACGGTCCGGCACGACAAGGAATTGTTGCCGGTTCGGAGCGTCGGCAAACGTCCTCGGATCTTGCAATTCAAGGACGAGACCGAAGAAGCGAAGACGGTGGTCGGGGAGATCGCGCGGCTGCTGGACCGGGAGCGCTACGAACCGCGCGATGTGGCGATCCTGTTCCGCACCAACGAACAGCCTCGGCTGTTCGAGACGGAACTCCGCAAAGCCAAGGTTCCCTACGTGATGATGGGGAGCCAATCCTTCTTCGACCGCCGCGAAGTCCGCGATGTGCTGGCCTACATGCGGTGGATCGAGCAGCCCGATGACGAAGTCGCCCTGTTGCGGGTGATCAACACCCCACCGCGGGGCCTGGGTGCCAAGACGGTGCAGACGATCATCGAGCGGGCCGTGCAATCGGGGCGCCCCGCCTGGCAGGTGATGCGGGACCCGGCGACCACGGCCGACCTGCCGGCGAATGCCCGCCGCGGCATCGATGACCTCCGCGGGATCCTGTCGGAAGTCCGCGATGCGATCGTCCGGCAACCGCTGGGCGAGGCGGTGCAGGCCTTGCTGAATCGGACCCAGTATCTGGCCGAGATCCGCCGCCTGTACGACCAACCGGAAGAGGCCGAAGCCCGCGCCGCCTCGGTGCAGGAAGTCGTCAACGCGGTGGCGGCCTTTGCCGAGCGGGAAGCAAAACCCGATTTCGCCGGGTTCCTGACCGAAACCGCCCTGGCTGGCCGGGAGATGGGCAGCGAGAAGGACAAGCTGGCCGCCAAGAACGCCGTCTGGTTGCTGACGATGCACGCCGCCAAAGGGCTCGAATTCCCGGTCGTCTACATGGTCGGGATGGAAGACGGTCTGCTGCCGCACAGCCGCAGCATCAAAAGCGGCGAGGAGGCGGACATCGCCGAAGAACGCCGGCTCTGCTACGTCGGGCTGACGCGGGCCCAGGAAGGCCTGACGCTGTCGCTGGCCCTGACGCGCCGTCGCTGGGGCAAACCGCGCCCCACGACTCCCAGCCGCTTCCTCTACGAGATCACCGGAAAAGCCGCCAATCCGAATCGCTACCGCCGCCCACGACGTTCGCAGCGGTTGTAGGAAGGCGCGGTTGCCAGCAGCGCGTCGTTGAAAGGGGAGGATCCGCAGCCAACCGCCGGGGCGGGAACAGCGGTTACTCTTCGGCGATTTCCTCTTTCACCTTCTGGACAAAGTGCGGGCTTTTGCCCCCTTTGCTCAGTTCCTCGGCGCGTTTTTCGGCTTCGTCTTTCTGGTCGAATTCGAACACGGCGACCCGCTTGAGGTTCTGGCTGAAGACCCCCCAGTACAGCTTCATGCGGACGTCGACCGCTGCTTTCGCTTTGCTCTTCCGCTTGGTCGCCTTTTTCTTGGCCTTCTTCTTCTTCGCAGCCTTTTCCGCTTCACCGGCTTCGGCTTCGGCGATCAGGTCTTTGCGGCTAACGACGCGGCGGGCCATGGAGTTCAGGGGGGTTCGAGAATGCGAGCAGACGGTCCGGACGAAGGCTCGATTTTATCAATGCGGGCGAACGTCGGCTACGGGGCGAGGCACGGCTCGCCCTGCAGTTCCGCCTCGATCGTGATGTGGACGAACGTCTGATCCTGCAGCAGCCGGTAGACCTGCCGCTTGATCGCTATGATCTCCTCCCGCCCGCAGCTGGGATCGAGCACCAGGTGCGTGGAAAAGACGTGCCGCTGGCCATCGAGGGTCCAGGTGTGGGTGTGGTGGTTCCCGATCACGCCGGGGATCGCATCGAGCTGCCGCTGGAAGGCAGCGAGGTCGAAGTCGGCGGGGCTGCTTTGCAAAAAGACCAACAACACCTTACGGAGGTTCCGAAAGACATTCCAGAGGATGAACAGGGCGATCAACAGCGACAGCAGCGGATCGATGATCGGCAGCTCCCAGACCAGCATGATCAGGCTGCCGACCAGCACGGCAGCCCACCCCAGCGTGTCTTCCAGGAGGTGCCAACTGACCAGCTTTTCGTTCATCGAGTGGCCGCCATGCAACCGCCAGGCGGCGAACCCGTTGAAGCCGATCCCGACGACCGCCAGGGCCACCATGCCGGAGGCTTTGACGGGCTGCGGATCCTGCAGCCGCAGCATCGCCTGCCAGGCCACAAACCCCAAGCCGACCAACAGCAGCCCCCCCGTTATCAGG
>CAYNVI010000600.1:0-3058 GCA_964400585.1 uncultured Pirellulaceae bacterium
CTGGCGGATGAGCCAAGACGGATCCGACAAACGCGCTCGCAAGTCCGCCACGCGGTTCGGCGCACTCAGTTCGACCTGGATCTCTGGCTCGGTCGGCGGCCGACCGGTGCCGTGAGGCTGTTTCTGCGACTTGGGGCAGATCATCAGCCAAGCGGTGACCACTTGGCGATCATCCATGGTCGCCACCTGGTCGGGTCGATTACGGAGGACCAAATGGTAGTGGTTCGACATGATGGCGTACGCCAGCACGTCGATGGCGAAGAAGCGAGTCAGGTACCGCAGGCGTTGGTAAAACCAATCGCGGCGGTGCCCGTAGTCTTTCTGCGTCAGGGGATCGAATCCGCAGAGGAAACTGCGGCGGACGATCCGATTGAAGCAGTGATAGACGCCGATCGTGTCCGAATCAAAAACGTCGCGGCGAAGCGGACGTGCCATGGCTGCCCCCCCTGGTTTGGCGGATCAAAGGAACTCCATTAAAGATAGGGCTCGACCCCCACTGAACGCAATGTTTTTTTGTCCACTGTTTGCGTTCGGGCCACCCCACCACCTGGCAACGCCCAGCGGTCCCATTTCGCCTCGAGCTTCGAGTTTCGCTGTTTCCAGCATTTTGCCAGCGCGCGAAGGCAGTGACCCCGTTTGGCTGCCAGCGCGCGAAGGCAGTGACCCCGTTTGGCTGTGACCCGTTTGGCTAGCGCGTGAAGGCAGTGTCCCCGTTTGGCTGTTTGGCTTGTGACCCCGTTTGGCTTGACCCCGTTTGGCTCGTGACTCCGTTTGGCGGTTTGCCGGTGCAGCGGGGCGATTTCTCAAGATTTAGCGGGGGCGGGAATGGTCCCCCGTGTACACTTATTTGTTGACGGAAGGTCCGCTGTCGGATGCTTTAGACTCCTTCTCGTCGTTCGCTCCCCTCCTCGAAATGCCTTACCATGTCAAACAGTCGTCTATCGCGTCCTGCGTGTTCATTTGCCGCCCTCGGTTGTTTGCTGGGCACTCTGTTCTGTTCTTCGCCCCTCGTCGCCCAGATCGAAGGTTTGCGAACGCGGATTCCCAGTGACGCCAATGCGGTTGTGGTGATCGACGTCGAGAAGTTGTTTGGCTCCCCGGTCGCTGATCGTGAACGTTGGGAAGCGAAGCGGGAAGCGGCGTTTAACGCGGGCGTTACGTTCCTGTCGCCGAACACCCAGGGGGTTGTCATCGCGGCCAAGCTCGATTTGGAGTACGGCAAAACGCTTTGGGAACTCGCCCAGGTTCGGCTTGCCGAAGATGGCAATATCGCTCGGGTCGCCACACGGTACGGCGGAAAGTCCGATATGATCGATGGGCGGCAGGCGGTGCAGTTGCCCAACGATTCGATCGTTGTCGAACTCAATCCCCAAATGTTCGCTGCTTACGTTCCGGCCAACCGGCAAGAGGTGGCACGGTGGTTGCGGGCGACCGATGAGGTGCCGGTGGAATCGCCGCTCTCTCCCTACCTGCAGCGCGGATTGGATTACGTCGACAAGATGGGAACCCCGATCATCATGGCGGTCGATTTGCGTCATTTCCTCTCGGCCGACGAGATCGCCGAGCGGCTGCGGCGATCGCCGTTGGCCCAGTCGATCGGGGACCAACTCGACCCGATCGTCGAGACCCTCGCGGGCATTGAGGGAGCGATGATCGGGATCACGGTCGGAGAACGCCCCTTCGGTTCGATCCGCGTCGATTTTAAAGGCTCGGCGGCGGCGCTGGACGGACTTGGCAAGCCGATGATCCTCCAGGCTTTGACGAACCAGGGGGCGATGATCGAGGATGTCCGCGAATGGGAGGCTTCCACAAAGGACAACACGTTGAAATTGAGCGGGCCGCTCAGCACGTCGGGGCTCCGCCGCATCCTCAGCGTGCTCGAGCTGCCACCAGCCCTCGGTCGCGCCCTTCAGGACGCCGAGCAAGACTTGGCTGACAACCCCGAATCGCTGACGCGGATCGCGACGCAGCAGTTTTATACCGCAGTGACGGGACTGCTCGACGATCTCAAGGCCCAGCGGCGCCGCCAGGACATGGCAACCCCCGGCAGCGTGGCGATGTGGTACGAGAAGTACGCCAAGAAGATCGACAACCTCCCCATTCTGAATGTCGACGAAGAAATGTTGATGTACGGACGCGACGTGTCCCAACTGCTTCGTGGCGGGGGATCGTCGCTGAAAGCAGTCGGGATGCGGAGTGCCACGCGGCAGGGAGAAAATCAACCGAGCGGCGGGGCGGCAGTTTACTCTTCCTACAATAGCTACTACCCCTCAGGCAGCTACAGCGACTACGGGCCGGTCGGCGGATACCGCTCCGGATACGCGGTCGACCTCTACGCCGGGGCCCGGCAAAAAGGCCGCTCGGATGCAATCATCCGGCAGCAAGAGCGGACGCGTGGCGCCGCTAGTGCGCAGCAGATGTGGCAGCAGATCGACACACAGTCGGCTGACATTCGCCGCGCGATGACCCAGAAGTATGAGGTTGAGTTCTAGCCGACGCGGCGAGGAGCCCTGTCGGCAGGAAGCGGTCGCCTGGGCGGCGCAAAGACGTCGCGTTTAGCGAGGCTGAGGAGTGACGGGAGCGGGTCGGCATCGAGTACAGCAACAGGCTCTACAACAACAGCGTCGACCAACGCGAGGCTTCGATCGCCTCATCTTCCAACGTTCGCAGGCGTTCACCGATCGACCCATGCGGATAGCCTTCCAGGGAAGTTGCCGCATGGGCCCGCAGCGGGTTGAGATCGACATAGGCCAAGCAGGCTAGTATGGCGGCTTCGTCCAGCAGTCGCGTCATCCCGTAGCGGGACTGCCAGAAATGCCCGATCTCGTTGTCTTCCGCATTGCAGCGGATTCCCATGTACTGGGAAAGCTGGCGGATGAGCCAAGACGGATCCGACAAACGCGCTCGCAAGTCCGCCACGCGGCTCGGCGCACTCAGTTCGACCTGGATTTCCGGCTCGGTCAGCGAAGGAACTCCATTAAAGATAGGGCTCGACCCCCACTGACTGTTTGCGTTCGGGCCACCCCACCACCTGGCAACGCCCAGCGGTCCCATTTCG
>CAYNVI010000601.1:0-3054 GCA_964400585.1 uncultured Pirellulaceae bacterium
CGGAGAGCGAGAGCGAATCCTGCAACGTGCCTTGCGGGGGTCCGATCACCGCCGTGGGATCGGTCCCGGCCGTCGCCGGAGGGCCACCGCCGGCCAACGGATCGTAGCGGATCACCCGGTCGGCAAAGCTTGAATCGCCCTGCGGGAAGTTAATGCCCAGGTAATCCTTTGGCGTCGTGTCGGGCGTGTCGATGTCGATCGCCGCCCGATCGCCCGAGCCGAGTTCGAACTGGTAGAAATCGACATCGCCGATTCCCGGCAACGGATTGACGTTGTCGCCGATCGAGCCGGAGGTCGAGTACGGTCCGGTGTGGGCCACCCCTTGCTTGGTTTGGACCGCGGTCGCCAGCGTGTCGTTGCCTTCCCGCGTGCCGTCTTCGGAGAAGAGGGCCTCGGTACCATCCGCCCCATAGATCGTATTGTTGACGACCCGGGCAAACGGCTGCGCCGCTTCAAAGACCGGCGCTTGCTCGACTCGGAAGGGATTCCCCGACCCTTTGGCATAAAAGTTGGTGAAATAGATGTTGGTAATCCCGTCCAAAAAGAGCGCCGTGTGCGGCACATCCATCGGGTCGCTGACCAACTCTTCCAACAGGGGATCGGCAGTGAACGGCGAAGGGGCCACCGTCGGTTTGACCATTTGCACCAGGCCGTTGGTGACCAGGATGCTGCCCAAGATCGAATCGTGGATCGCATGCATCACCTCGGTCGAGGTGTAGGCATAGTTCCGATTCGGCGCCGGTGCGTTCGGGTTGTAGGTCGGGGTCGCATCCCGGCGGTAAAAAACTGGCACATGGCCGTCGGTCCAGCCATCGCCACCGACCTCACCGCTGCCGACATCGGTCCCGGGAGCGGGCGATCCGCTGATGTCTTCAAATTCGAAGATCACCCGCGTCCCCCCGGCATCCACGGCAAACGACAAACCGTCGGGAATCCGGTCGCCAAAGTTGCCTTCCTCGTCGGCCAACTGCTCACTGCCAAAACCGGAGAGCACGAAGGGACGGGTCTGTCCCTGAATATGCACCCCTGCGTAGCCCGCCTGGTCGATCACGTTGTTGACCACGACCACGCCGGGCGCCATCCCCCCGATCACGTCATCGTTCAACGCCGGCAGATTCCGGACCGCTCCTGGCTTGTTGGCGTGGATCGGCGGTTGCTGCAGGAAGGAATTCTGGAAACCGAAGAAGCCCCCCAAATCGCGGGCGTCCTCCGGATCGGTCTCCCGATCGCCCAGCTCGCTCCAAACGCCGATCGCACGCACGTCGCTGATCCGGTTCGAATCGATGATCACCTGGCTCTGAGCGCGTTGCACGTTCGTGTCGCCGATCCCCTCATGGATGATCGCCGGCAGCAGCAAATGCCCGCTCGACGAACTGGTCGCGGCCCGGAGCGGCGGGGGAGCGGCGGTGCTGAGCGAACCGGCGGCGATGAACAAGGCGCTGTCGAGCGTGGCCACGCCGGCATCATTATCCGCCACCGCGATCCGTAGTTCATAATCGCGTCCGGGCACCAGCGGCGTCGTCAAACCGTCGGTGGTGAACGTCAATGGCTTCGTGAACCCGTCGTAGCCGAGTTCGCGGAGGTAACGCCCCCCTTCAAACGGATCGTTATTGCGGAACTGGTCGGAGCGGGTCGTATCGTTGATCGTGTTGCTGCTGAGCGGGTCGCCGCCGGGCAACAACGCCAATTCGAACTCGTCGCCGGTGAACGTATCGCGGAGCACCACCGAAACCGCGTCGGCCGTGGCCGGGATCTCGCTCCGGTATTCCTCGGACGCAAACACCGTTTGCAGGTAGAGGTGCGACGCGGTGGAGCCGCTCAGCTGGAACGGCAGGGCCAAGGAGGTCGAATCGACCGACGTTCCGCCCGAAACAGCATCGGTGTCCGGATTCCCAACTCCGCTGGCTAGGCTGCCCGCACGATCGTCCAGGTTGGGGCCGGAGGCCGCTCCCAAGGACCCGGTCGAAAGGACCACGCCCGAATCGATCTGCAACGTCGAGGACCCCGCCCCGAAGGTCCCGGCCGAATCGCTTCCCGCGATCAGCGTGGCCCCCGCCGCGACGGTCACCGAAGGATCCGCGAGGCTGGCGGCCAAGGCGTCGGCGTCGCTGGAGGTCGTGATCTGAATCGCTTGCCGCGTCCCATCGATCAGCTCGGCCTGTACCGAGCCACTGAGATTGATCCGACGGTCGGTCAACGCGCCCGTGTCGGAACCGTCTGCCCCGGCCGCCTCGATCTGTAAGACCGCCTGCACCGCCGGATTGTTGATCGCGTCGCGGATCGACGTCGCCACCTGGGCCGCATTGTCAGTGGGCCGGAAGGGGACACGAATCCGCCCCAGCGAGACCCCGGTGGGAGGCACGGAAATGTCCTCGAACTCAAACACGACTTCGCGTCCACCGTCGCTCAACAGGAACGTATCGCCATCGGCCAGTTCGGACCCGGCAAACGCCAGCAGGGTAATGCGTTCGTCGTGCCGGTCATTGGTATCAAAGGTGTCGACCAGCGTCGCGCTGGTGGAGAAACCCGAATCCGCTTCGACGTAGTTGGTTCCCGGGCGAATCTCCAACTGGTACTCGCCCGAATTGGTGGTCCCCCCCGCTCCGCTGGTGACAAACGCGGCATCGCCCGGGACCGCACCGACGATCATCTCGCCCCGCTCGGCGAAGCCGATGATGAAATCGTCGAGGAACAGTCCGTCATTGCCCGTACCGCCACCGTCGACGTATTCGAATTCGATCTGCAGATCGCGCTGCCCGGCAAACGCATCGAGGCTGAGCCGTGCCTGGTCCCAGATGCCATCGCTGTTCAAGGCGGCACCAAAACCGGAACTGCTCGCCAGGTTCGTGGCCGCCCCGCTCCCGTCGATCACCCGCACGTTGACCGAATCAAGTCCCCCGCTATCGAGGAGGTAGTTGAAGTAGAGATAAGGCTGATCGGCGGCCGAGTAGCCGGCCAGATCGAAGCTTGCCGAGCGGATCGTGCCGCCCCCGCTGGCCGGATCAAACCGCAAACTGGCGTTCCCCGCCGGTCCGGTGTCGGCCGGGTGCCCTT
>CAYNVI010000602.1:0-3031 GCA_964400585.1 uncultured Pirellulaceae bacterium
GAACCGGAGAATCTCCCCGCCGTCTTGGCCACGGGCACGTCCCTGGTGGGGATCAACAACCGGAACCTGCGGACGTTCGAGACCGATCTGAACCATACGATCGAGCTCGCCGCTGCGATCCCCGACGATCGCCTAGTCGTCGGGGAGAGCGGCATCGGTGAGGCGGCCGACCTGCGTCGCTTGCAGGCGGCTGGGGTCAAGGCGGTGCTCGTCGGCGAATCGCTGATGCGGCAGCCCGACATCGAGGCGGCCGTCCGCCAACTGCTCGATCGCGCTTAGGCTCGGTCTGAAAACTAGCCCCGCGTGTCCTTTCTCCCCTTGTCCTCACGCGCTTCGCCGGACCGCGGGCGGAGGAACGCCTGCATCGCACCAAGTGTCTCGCGACTGACGTGATGCTCGATCCCTTCGCTATCGTTGATGGCGGTCCGTTCGCTGACCCCCAGGGCGCGGAGGAACGCCAGCACCACCTCGTGCCGCTGGCGAGCCGCCGCGGCCACCCGTTTCCCTTTGGCGGTCAACCGAATCGGCTGATAGGGCTCGGTCTCAACGAACCCATCGCGCTGCAACCGCGCGACCGTCCGATTGACCGTCGCGTGGGTCACGTCGAATTGCCGGACGAGATCGACCGCCCGGCAGACCCCGCGATCCGCCGAGATCTGCGCCACCGCCTCGACGTAGTCCTCGGCAATTTCCGTGGAATGGTCGGCGCGGATCCGCGAGTGCCGGTTGCTTTTCTTGTTCACGCGTAGGGACTCAGGGCAGGCTGGGCCGGATCAAAACGTGCCAGGCTGGGCAAACAGGGGCAGGGGTAGCGAGCCGAGATCGTGACGCCGCGTGAGCCTCGGCTTGGCCTGGGCTGATGAAAAACCGCGAGTCGAACCGGGGCCTCCCCCAACGCATGTGCCTCGGGTCCCGGCAGCCCCGGCGGGCGGTCAGGCGGTTCGGGCAGCTTCGCTATCGTCGCAAACCGGGGCGTTGCTGACCAGCCGGGACGCCTCCCTCCGCCGCCGCTTCCTCGATCGGCTTCCTCGATCGGCCTCCTCGATCGGCTTCACTGCGGCCGACCGGATCGCCACTTGACAAGAGTTTAGCCGCAGCTAAACTTCTCGCAATTGTTAGCTCGCGCTAATCGCCCCCTTGATTTCCCTCGGCTCCGGAACGTACGCCAGGCAGGGCAACGGCGGCGGTTGCTGGCGCGTCGATAGCCTGACGTCGAGTGAGCCTCGGCTTTGCTTCCCTCCTCGAGGACCAATCAATGCGACCTTTTGCGGTTTCCTTCCGGCGGCGTGCCGGTTTTACGTTGGTGGAGTTACTGGTGGTGATCGCGATCATCGGGGTCCTGGTGGGGCTCCTGCTGCCCGCGGTTCAAGCGGCCCGGGAGGCGGCGCGGCGGATGGAGTGCAGCAACCACCTCCGGCAGCTGGGACTGGCCTTGCAGAATTACCATGCGAGCTTTCAGCAATTCCCTGCCGGTTACGATTCCTACCCGACGCGGACCGGCACCGCCCCCGCTTCCTTGCATCTCGACCCCGACACCTGGGACGCCGGGAACGGCTGGGGATGGGGCGCGCAGATCCTTCCCTTCTTGGAACAAACGGGGCTGGCCGGAACGCTCCGCTACGACCGGCCGATCTGGGATCCGCGGCATCAGGAGGCGATCGCCACCCAGCTTCCCACCTTCCTTTGCCCTTCGGCGTCGGGGGGAGACGCGGCGTTCCTGGTCCGCGGCCCCAGCGGGAACGCCTTGACCATAGACGGCCGGACCGTTCGCCTGGGCCGCGCCCATTACGTTGCCAGCCATGGCCAGGAATCGTGCTGGGGGGAATGCGGGGCCGCGGCCACGGGCACCGTGTTCACCGACATTTACGCGTCGACCACCACGACCGTGCAGATCGACGGCGATGCCGGCCGCGTGGCCGACGGGCCTTTTTTCCGGAATTCAAGGACCCGTTTTCGCGACGTGACCGACGGGACCAGCCAGACGATTTTCCTGGGCGAGCATTCCTCGCGGCTGAGCGACAAGACCTGGGTCGGTGTGGTCCCCGGGGCGTTTACCCATCCCCGCTTCACCTCCCCGGAGAACGGGCCCGATGCGGCCGCGACGCTCACGCTGGTCCATGGGGGACCTTCCGGCGGCGAACTCGACATCACCGGTTCCCCGATCGTCCATCCCGTCAACTTCCCGACCTACCACGTCGGCCAGATGTACGCGGAGCATCCCGGAGGCGGGATGATCTGTTTCGGCGATGGGTCGGTCCGCTTCGCCGGTCAATCGGTTGACCTGCTGTTGTGGGCCGAACTTTCGAGCATGAACGAAGGGGAAGTCGCTCAGCTGGACCGGCTGTAAAGCAGCGCTGCAGGGCTTGGTTCGTCCGCACCGCAGTCTGGTTCGTCCCGCCGCCCTGACGTAGCGTCCCTCTCTTTTTAACTCCCTGTTTTGCGAAGAAACGACCCGATGCCTTTGTCTCGAATCGCTGCCAGTACCGTCGCCCTCGCCTTGCTGGGGCTGCTCGGCTATTGGCTCAGCCGTCCCAGCTACCCGCCGGTCAGCCCCGCGGCTTACCAGTGCGCGACGGCACTCTACACGATCTGTAACCAACGGGCGTCGCAGCGACTGCCGCAGATCGTCGAAGTGGTCGAGCAAACGCATGCCCGGGAAGCGCTGCCATCGTCGGAACGCGATTGGTTGCTGGCGATCATTGAAACCGCCGACGCCGGCGACTGGCAGGCAGCGGCCGCAGAGTGTCGCGAGTTACTGGAATGCCAGGTCACGGAAGACCCAGTCACGGAAGGCCCAGTCACGGAAGGCCCAGTCACGGAAGGCCCAGTCACGGAAGACATCCCGTCTGCCAGCGGATCGGTGTTGCCCGGTGCAGCGGGCGAAGCGCTTGCCAGTCGCGCCGGCCGGCGAGGTGTTTACACCAAGTCCCGCAACGATGCGAGCGCCAGCGGTTCCTTGGTGGCGAACGGTTCGCCATAGCGGTCGATAATGAGGCCTCGTGGAGCGGGAATTTTGAAAAGCTGCGTCGTT
>CAYNVI010000603.1:0-3026 GCA_964400585.1 uncultured Pirellulaceae bacterium
GGCTTATCGGGTGGCGGCTGGGACGACTTCAGGAAATCGAGGGGATCGCCGCCGATTGACGAAAATTCTCTCGCCGCTGGCGGGGACGCCGGGCCGACCCCGCCGATTGCGGTTGCCAGCGGACGCCTGCTGGCTATACTTCGGGATTCGGCGCCACAACCGGCGCGTCCCCCGCCATCCGCCGCCCCGCCACAGACGGCAGGGCACCGCGGCGACGGGTCGGCTATCGACGGGCGAGTTCGGGGTCTCGGGGAGACGGACTCGTCCAGGGAGACTCGCGCGACCGAGCCACAACACAATTTCTTTTTGCGAATCGAATTCATCTCGGAGTCCAGTGATGGCACGTCAGTGCGAAGCCTGCGGAAAAAAGGTTCAGATGGGCAATACCGTGGAAACCCGCGGGAAAGCGAAGTATTTGGGCGGCGTCGGGACCAAGGTGACGGGGATCACCCGCCGCAAATTCGTGCCCAACCTGCAGAAGGTACACGTCACGCTGCCCAGTGGCCAAAACAAGACGATGCGGGTCTGCACCCAATGCATCCGCTCGGGCGCCGTTCGCAAGGCGGTGAAGGTCAAGCCATTCGAGCTCGGTGAGAGCAAGAAAAAGGCAAGCAAGGCGTCTTAGCTGGACAGCGCCACTTTTCGTGAGCGGATTGGGCGCTAGCCCCCGGCCTTTCGTTGACGGGCCGGCGGCTAGCGCCGAAACCGCTCAAATGACCGACAAACACCCTGAAAAAGCGTGCTTGGATTGAAAGGTGCCGCTGTCCAGCCAGGACTCGGTGCGGGACGTTCGGTCGGGGCTTTTTCTGGAAAGGTGAGGCAGCCATGGCTTTCAATACCGCGGACGTGCAGAAGCTGGCGCTGTTGGCGCGGTTGGAATTGAGCGAAGAAGAAGCCGCCCACTTGGGCCCTCAGATGGATAAGATCTTGGGCTTTGTCGAGCAGCTCTCGGAGTGGGACACCGAGGAGGTGGAACCGATGACCACGGCGCTCGACGTCGTCAACCGGTGGGCCGTCGATCAGGTCGGCGAAAGCCTCTCGCGAGAGGCCGCCTTGCAGAATGCTCCCAAGCGTGACGAGGAATGCTTCCTGGTGCCGCCGGTCCTGGGCGGGCCCTGAGAGCCTATCCGGAAACCAGCCAACTGGCCGCGCAGCGGCTCCTTTCGTTCCCTCTCGCCCCGCGCAGCGGGGGTGAGGGGTAGGGTGAGGGGGTTTCCGGAGAGGCACTGAGTTTGCTGGACGTCGAGTTTGCTGGACGTCGAGTTTGCTGGACGTCGAGTTTGCTGGACGCTGCACGATCCTGACGATCCGGCATGGCTAACGCGGTCGATCCGCCGTTCGGGAACGGACCGTTGGACCACTGCCGCATCCCTTCAACGACGATGACCCGATGACGATACCTTTGGATTCGGCCAGCCAATTGCGGCGTCTGCTCGATGACGGCGCGGTCACGGCGGTGGAGGTCGCCCACGCGGTGCTCGATCGGCTCGAGGCGACCGAACCGACTGTCGCGGCGTTCACTCATCGGGCGGCGGGCTTGCTAGAACAGGCCGAGGCGATCGATCGGCGTCGCGCTGCGGGGGAGCCGTTGGGAGCATTGGCTGGCATCCCGGTCGCTCTTAAGGATGTGCTGTGCACCCGTGACATGCCGACGACCTGCGCCTCGAACATGCTCCGCGATTTCCACGCCCCCTATGACGCGACGGTCGTCCAGCAATTGCGAGCGGCCGATGCATTGTTGGTCGGCAAGACGAACATGGATGAATTCGCGATGGGGGCGAGCACCGAAACGAGTGCGTTTGGGGTGACCCGGAATCCCTGGGACCTGCAGCGGACGCCGGGCGGGAGCAGCGGCGGGGCAGCCGCCGCGGTCGCCGCCGGGGCGGTCCCGTTGAGCGTGGGGAGCGACACCGGCGGATCGATCCGCCAGCCTGCGGCGTTTTGCGGCGTGACCGGCGTGAAGCCGACCTATGGCCGGGTCAGCCGTTACGGCCTGGTCGCCTTTGCCAGCAGCCTCGACCAGGTCGGACCGCTCGCTTGGGACGTCGCCGATGCCGCCTTGTTGTTGCAGCATCTGGCCGGATTTGATCCGCACGATTCGACCTCGCTGGACCTCCCTGTCGGGCAGTACACGGCGGCCGCCGAGCAGACCGATGTCCGCGGGCTCCGCATCGGGGTGATCCGCGAGCAGCTGGACGATGACGGCCTGGAAGGGGAGGTGCGACGGGCGGTCGAGCGAGCGATCGATGTCTATCGCGATGCCGGCGCGGTGATCATGGATGTCGAGATGCCGCACAGTTCCGCCTGGGTGCCGACCTATTACGTGATCGCGCCGTGTGAGGCAAGCAGTAACCTGTCCCGTTATGACGGCGCGCATTACGGGCATCGGGCCAGCCTGGCGGAGGACGAAACGCATCCCCTGGGGCCCCTGACGGCGACCTACTGCAAGAGCCGCGAAGCGGGATTCGGGGCGGAAGTCAAACGCCGCATCATGCTGGGCACCTACGCGCTCAGCGAGGGCTACGCCGACAAGTATTACTCGAAAGCCCTGCGGGTCCGCCGCTTGATCCGCAGCGACTACGATGCCGCTTTTGAAAAGGTCGATGTGCTGCTGGGACCGGTGACCCCTTCGCCTCCCTTCGCGCTCGGGGAAAAGGTCGATGATCCGCTGCAGATGTACCTCTGCGACCTCTTCACCGTCGGAGCGAATTTGGCGGGGGTGCCGGGGTTGTCCTTGCCCGCCGGGCTGACCGCCTCAGGCCTTCCCGTGGGCGTGCAGTTGCAAGCGCCTCCGTTGGAAGAGGTCCGGCTGCTGCGTGCCGGGGCGGCGTTTCAGGCGGCGACCGAGCACCATCAACGGAGACCCGCAGGGTGAGCGACCGATATCCCCATCCGGTTACGACGATCATCGGGCTGGAGGTGCACGTTCAGTTGAACACCGCCTCGAAGCTCTTCTGCCGCTGCAGCACCCAGTTCGGCGCGCCCCCCAACACGCAGGTCTGCCCGGTCTGCCTGGGGATGCCCGG
>CAYNVI010000604.1:0-2989 GCA_964400585.1 uncultured Pirellulaceae bacterium
CCCGCGCAGCGGGGGAGAGGGGTAGGGTGAGGGGGTTTCCGGAGAGGCACTGAGTTTTCAGACAACGGCTAGCGGAGATCCAAGCGGCCGGCGGTGCCCGGATCGATCCGCTCGCTGCCACGCGACCGGCCCCGCGAAGCCGTCGACGCGGGACGACGCATGCTCCTGGAGAGGCCGTACGCCCCCCTGCCTCCGCTGGCGTCAGGGCCGTACCCGGCAGCGGCTCCGTATCCGCCATATCCGCGAGAAACGCCATAGGGACTGTAGCCGCTGCCGTAGCCCCCGAAACCGCGGTAGGCGGCGGACCGACTGTGCCTAGTGGCCCTGCTGTGCCAGGCGGACCCGCTGTGCCAGGGCATCACGTGGGTGGTCGTTGGGACGACCCGGGCGGAACAAACGGTCCGCTGCCCGTGGCAGCGGTGTCGAAGGCAGCGATGTCGGTGGGCGGCGTCGACCGACGTGCCGACAAACAAGAGCGGACTGGCCAGCAACAGCGTCAGGGGGAGGGAATGTGGCATCGGGATGCTCCAGTTGGGAAAGCTAGAAAGGGCGCAGGGAAAAGTCTCCGTCGGGAGGACCGCCAGCGAGCCGACGGGCCAGCCCTGCTTGGCAACGACAGGCCGCCGCAAATCACGGACCGCCCCGAGGTGGGGGCGCGTTCGGCATGCCACGCCCCGCGCGAGTCGTCGGGCCCGCGGCAGGGCGGCTCAGCTTTCCGGCCGCGCCTCGATCTGGGCCGCCAGCGAAGCGGCTTCGTGAGCATCTGAGGGGGTTGCCTCCGGAGCGCACAGAGCGGGCTGCGTGGCCTGCAGGTGAGCGAGGATCCGCGTGATGTGCGCGTGGCAGTTTTCCAGAAAGACCTTGTACTGGCTGGTCTGCGTCCCGCCGACCGCCGTGCCTGCCACGTAGATGCCGGCCACATTCGTCTCCATCGTCTCCTCGTCAAAGCGGGGACGGCCGCCCGGTTCGGTCAGGGTCACGCCCGCTTGCTGGAACAGCGTCTTGTCTTGTTCGTAGCCGATCAAAGAGAGGACGTCGTCAGCGGCCGCCTGATAGGTGGAGCCGTCCGTCCCGCCGCCGGTCGGACGCAGCTCCACGGCGGCGGGCGTGATCCGCACCGCTTCGGTCCCCAGATGCGATTCGATCGCCCCGCTTCGCAGCAAACCGTCGAGTTCGGGCCACAGCCAATACTTGATGCTTGCTTGCGGCAACGCCGCCCCGCGATAGCTGATCGCCACCTGGGCGCCCGCATGATGCAGCCGCAGCGCGGCTTCGACCGCGCTGTTGCGACCGCCGATGATCAACACCCGCCGTCCAAAATAGCGATGCGGTTCCCGTAGGTAGCTGTCGACGTGCGGCAGTTCCTCGCCGGCAATCCCCAGGCGGCGCGGATGATCCGTGCCGCCGATCGCCAAGACGACCGCGCGGGCGTCGATTTCGCAACGCATCGCATTCCGCGCGGTAATCACCGTCCAGCCCCGCGGGCTGGAGCGAAATTCGCGGGCCTGCTCAAAGGCCCGAATCGCAATCCGGTATTGCTTGGCGATCGCCCGCAAATAGGTCAGATACTGCTCGCGGGTCGCCTTGCTTTGATCGATCGTCTGCAGAGGCACCCCGGCGATCGAAATCCGCTCGTTGCTGCTGAACCAGCGCGTCTGGGGGGCCCACCAGGAGATCGTCTGGCCAAGCTGTCCCGCCTCGATCAATTGAAACGGGATCTGCTGACGCCGGCAGGCGACGGCGAGCGATAACCCGATCGGTCCGCCGCCGATGATCGCGACCCCGGTCGTCGTCCGGGGGGGCGTGGGAGCGGTCGAGCTGGGAGAGGGCAAAGCGGAAGTCATCAGGCGGTCCGCGGGGCGGAAGTTGAGTGCGAGGGAACGTTTGGCCCACCAAGCCGGCCGGTTTGGTGGGGATTCGACGGGTGGACTGAGGGGTGCCCGCGGCGGCGACCGAGGACGCCCCCACGGGGACCCGTTCATTGTCGCCTCGCGCAACCATTATCGCCCCCCGCCATGGCTTGCCAATCTGTCTGGCGCCGGTCGGCCAGCCTGGGGCTGAAGACGCCCCCGCCTGTCATGCCCCTCGCTGGACCGAGCCTCTTCTCCGCCCCTCCCCGCCGGCCGGCCCGTGGACGTCGCGAGCGAGCAGATCAATTGTTATTCTAAAGAGTCGTCGTCATCATCGGTTCCTGTGCCCCGCGGCTGCCAGCGGCAGTTGCGTGCCGCCGGGGACCTTTATTTCGGGAGTTCGGCGGGAGTTCGCCGGCAGCGACGTTTACGTTAATTCAACAAGGTATCAATCTGATGATCAGGCAATTCTCCGTGATGGCCCTCGCCGCCGTCGCGTTCACGCTGGGAACCTCTGCGGGCTCCCGGCTGATGGGACAAGACGAAGAAGCAGCCGAAGGCGAGACGCCGAACATCGGCTATTTCCTCGGCTACTCGATCGGCCAGCAGATGTCGCAGCAGGGTTTCCAGAAGGGCGACTTCCAGATGCAAGCGATCGGCGCTGGGGTGGCGGACGCCTTGGCCGGCGGCGATCCGCAGATGAGCGAAGAGCAGATGCAGGCGGCTGCCGGGGCGATCGAGCAGATGCTCCGCGAGCGGCAAGCGGCGAAGGCTCAGGAGATGCAATCGGCCGGCGCTGCCAACCTGGAGAAGAGCAAACTCTTCCTCGAACAGAATCGCAAGAAAGAAGACGTCCAGGTGATGAAGAATGGCCTGCAGTACAAGGTCGTCGAAGCGGGCGACGGGGAATCGCCCGCCGCCTCGGACACCGTGCGGGTCCACTACACCGGCAAGCTGATCAACGGCAAAGTCTTCGATAGCTCGGTCGAACGGGGACAGCCTGCCGAGTTCCAAGTCAATCAGGTGATCCCCGGTTGGCAAGCGGCCCTCAAAGAGATGAAGGTGGGCGGCAAATGGAAGCTGTTCATCCCGCCGGGCTTGGCTTACGGTTCACGCGGCGCCCCCTCGCCTCCCGGGCA
>CAYNVI010000605.1:0-2986 GCA_964400585.1 uncultured Pirellulaceae bacterium
CCCAGGATCGAGCCAGCGCGTCCCCGGAACATCGCCATCTTCTCGGCGCTCCGTTCGATCAGCCGGATGTCCAGCTGCAACGGCTGGGACCCTCGTTGGATTTCCATCTGGAGGGTGGATCCCGGCGGCCGGGAGGCGACGTAGTTACGCAGTTGCGCGCTGCTGGTGATCGGCCGTCCGTCGATCGCGGTCACCACGTCGCCCGGCTGCATCCCTCCGATCGCCGCCGGTTGGCCGTCCAGGACCATGCGGATCAAGGCGCCGCCGCGGACTTGCAAGTCGAACTCCTCCACCGTTTCCGGATCGACATCGCTGACCTGGGCTCCTAAAAAGCCGCGATGGACTTCGCCCGATTCGATAATCGATTCGACGACGGGACGTGCCAGGCTGGTCGGAATGGCAAAGCCGATCCCGTTGGAGCCGCCGCTCCGCGATTCGATGGCCGTATTGATCCCCACCACTTCACCTTGCAGGTTGACCAGCGGGCCGCCGCTGTTGCCCGGATTGATCGCCGCATCGGTTTGCAGGAAGTCTTCAAACCCTTCCCCGCCGCCGATGATTCCCTGGACGCGGTTTTTGGCGCTGATGATCCCGGCGGTCACGGTCTGTTCAAGTCCGAAGGGGCTGCCGACCGCGACGACCCAGTCGCCGACCTGGATCGCATCCGAATCGCCGAGGCTGGCCGCTTGAAAGCCATCGCCTTCGATCTTGATGATGGCCAAGTCGGTGGCCGGATCGGTGCCCACGATCGCCCCGCGAAAGCGTCGTCCGTCACTCAATTCGACTTCCAGTTCGTCGGCGCCGTCGACCACATGGTTGTTCGTCAGGATGTAGCCGTCGGCCCGCACGATCACGCCGCTGCCCAGACCGGCCCGCGCGGGCGGCTGCCGGTACTGGTTCCGCGCTCCGCCAAACAAGTCTTCGAACCCCGGAGGCAGCCCCCGCGGGGCGCCGGCCGAGACTTGGCGAGGCGCCATCGTGGAGCGGATGCTGACCACGGTCGGACGGAGGTGGTCGGCGACGTTCCGAAAGGCGGCCGACATATCGAGCGCGACCGCCAGGTTTTGGGAGGGGGAGATCGCCTGTCCGGCCGGAACCGGGTCCGCCTGGAGCGCGTTTGGGGAGGGGAGTGGGAGACTCAAAGCGACGCCCGTGACCAGCGCGCCAGTCAGCATGGCGGCCAGGGTCCAGCTGAAGGGTTTCCACTGCGTTTCCATCAAACCATCTCTCCGAAATCGCGAAGTTGTCCAAGTCCGTCCCCGGCTTGCTTCGCAGCAACCGGCGCCAAGGTTCATTTGGTAGAAGCCTTCCCTCGACTCGTGAGGATGTCAACCGCGACCGAGCTGATCGCCCCGCCGCGCAGGAAGAATCCCCGGATCCGTTCTAGTGAGGGGTTCGCTGGCCTGCTTCCAGAGCGGTCGGTGGTCCGAGAGGCACGCGATCCGCCCGCTTTCCATTCCCGACGGCCTTGCCGCGAGCTATCAATCGCCGCTGGGGGGATCGGCCTGCGTCGGGGAAAGCGGATGGCAGGCGATCCTGCCGAGCCCGCCATCCGGTCGACGGGAACCCTCTTTGGGCCATGGCGTGATATCGGACAGCTCCGGCATCAGCTCCAATAATTGCAGGCGAAGCGTGTCGGCGAGGCGGCCCAGCGGACCGTGGGGAGAGTGGGCTCGGAGGGCTTCGATCGTCTTCATTAAGCGGACCAGCTGGGCCCGCTGGGCCACCGAGCCGCACAACGAATCGGCCGGTTCGGCCAGCAGTTCCGTGATCGGGACCTCCAACGCCTCCGCCCAAACCGCTAGTTCCGACAGCTGGAGGTCGCTGGCCGCACGCTCCTGCTGACGCAGGATCCGAACCGGGACGCCCGAACGTCGCGAAACCGTCCGGAGGGTGACGTGTTGGATCTCTCGCACCTCCGCGATCCGATGACGCGCTACCGGAGCTGCCGAAGCGGCGGCTTGCGATGCCTTGCCGTCGGTTTGGCCGGGAAGGCGGGTCTCTCCCCCGGATGGCGGGTCCGAGGGCGGGCTGACCGGCAGCCTCGCATCGGCGGCAACATGGGGCGGCGGAGATTCCGAGGATGAGACCAAAACGTACCTGGTTCAGATCATGAGGAGAAACGGGGGCACGGGCCCAGCGAGGCACTGACCCCCTTGTTCAAGCGAGGCACTGACCCCCTTGTTCAGACCCCCTTGTTCATCAAAACGCGGGCGCCCAGCGTCCCTCGAGGCACTGACCCCTTTTAAAACGCGTTCGAGCCGAGCGAGGCACTGACCCCGTTTAAAAAACGTTCGAGCTCAGCGAAGCACTGACCCCTTTTAAAAACGCGGGCGCAGGGGGCGGCGAGGCACTGACCCCTTTCGGAAACGCGGGGCGGTTCAGCGCCGCCCTGGTTGAGAAGCTTCGAGGAGGGCGAAAGTTCCGGAAAACTTTCGGGCGCTGCTTCCTGTGAGCTGTCAGCGGGTAGCTTGCCAGGGTGGGTCTTGGCAGGATGGCTCGGAGCGGGCGGCCTCCTGGCGTGTGGCACGCCGAGCGGCGCGATCGCTCACTGCGCCGGCCGAAGAGGCTTGCTCGAGAGGGCCGTGGAGGTATAGCGGCTGGTCCGCAAGCGTCGGCGATTGCCGGCGGGGCGAAGGAGTTCCTGCCACTGGGGCCGGCGGATCATCTGGATCCCCGCGTCGATGCGCGTCGTCGTCCGATCGCCGGCGAGTTGCCAGGAGGTGGCTCCGGAAGCCTGGAGCCGCCGCTGCAGAGGCCCCTCGAGGGGCCGCGCGGACGATTCGGCGCGGGCCGCGACGACCGTCGTGTCGCGGCTGATCTCCAGCAATTGGCGGAGATCGGCCAGCCGTACCGGGCCGGTGGTCTCCTGCAGGAAGACGACTTCCCCCAGCGATTTTTCCAAGCCGGTTTGGCTGGCCGCTTCTAGCCCGCGCGGTTTGCTGTGACGGATCACGCGGACGTCAGCATGCTGTTGGCTGAGCAT
>CAYNVI010000606.1:0-2980 GCA_964400585.1 uncultured Pirellulaceae bacterium
CCGATGTGCTGGGCGGCAAACCGCGCCAAGGGGACCGTCAGGTCGAACCGCATCCCGACCTCACGGCCGCCATGGTCGGTAAAGCGATACAGCTGGCGGTCCGTTTCGTCGCTCCCTTTGCCCGTCAACACATCGAGGTACTCGAGCGCCGGCGTGTCGATCGGCACAAACCCGTAGCGACGAAAAACATCGCGGGCCTGCTCCATGCAGCGCTCACGAGGAATCATGGTTTCCGGAAGGTAATCGCGGAAACCCTTCAGGGTCCGAGGTTGAATCATCGTTTCCCAAGGGGATGGAGAAAGCAGGAAGCGCGTCGCGGGCCGGCGTCCCTCCGCATCGCCGCGCCCCGACCCGCGGGATCGCCAGGCGTGACGCGATCAAGCCAGCGGCAGCGCTGTGGGGCGAGGACTGCGGATGCTCTGGTCGGCGGCGGGAGGAAACATGGCGTCGCAATACTCGACGATCTGCTCCGGCGTCTCGAAGTACTTCTCGTAGACCCAGTCGTCTTCGTATTCGCAGTTCTGGGTGGTGTAATCGCGGCAGATTTGCGGACGGGTCTCGTAGATCCCGCAGCGGTGATCGGGCTGCAGATGCTTGCAGGTCGTGTGAACCAACAGGTACCAGTCCTCTTCGTCGACAAAGACCGAAGCCCGCTCGTGCAGCAAGTACCAGCGGATAAAATCGAAATCCTTCCGGTCGGTCGGCTCCTCGATCGGCAACGCAAAATAGCGGCAGCACTTGGCGGTGCAGTGATCGCAGAGGTTCTGATCCGCAGGAATCTCGCTGCGGCGGGGCTTGATCGGCGGCGTAGTGGACATCACGTCCCCCCAGGGCGAGGCAGGCAATCGAATGCCGTCCGGCGGCGGTGGCTCCCGCCCCCGGGTCGGCGGTTATCATAGCGGCTTGCCCGCTGGCACGTCAGGCCGCCGCCCCTCGCTTCGTTTGTCCCCCGTAGGTTTTTCTCGCCATGGAAGTCGTCATCACCGCTCTTGGACCGGACCACGTGGGGCTCGCCGATCCGATCATTCACTTCTTGGCGAGCCGGGGGGCGAACATCGCCGAAATCCAGATGTACGACCACGACGACGAGCAACTCTTCGCGATGCTCTGTCGCGCCGAGATCGACCCGCAAGCTTTGTCCTATACAAGCTTGCGGCAAGCGATGCAGGAAATCGGCGCGCGGACCGGGTTGGCCTTGCGGGTCTGGAGCCGAGCGGCCCGCCAGGGGCGCCCTCGGATCGCCCTCTGCGCGACCTACGTCCTCGATACCCCGCGGGCGATCCTGGAGGCGGTCGGCGACGGGACGATCGCCGCCGACGTTCCGGTGATGATCTCCAACCGCCGCAAATGCGAATCGTTGGCCGCAGCCTACGACGTTCCCTTCCGCTGCATCGGGGACGCCGCCGGACAGGCCGATGATCAATCGATGGTCGCCCTGTTCGACGAGTTCGACATCGATTACGTCGTGCTCGCCCGCTACATGCGGATCCTGCCTCCCTCGACATGCTGGCAATTCGCCGGCGGACGGATCATCAACCTTCACCACGGCTTGCTCCCCGGATTTCCGGGGTTCCGCCCTTACCATGACGCTCAGGCGGCCCGCATGCTCGCCTTCGGCGCGACCTGCCACTTCATCATCCCGGAACTCGACGCCGGCAACCAAACGATCAACCAGCAGACCTTTTCGGTGCCGCCCGGGACGCAGCTGGAGGAGATCATCCGCCAGGGAGCCGAGGAGAACGAGCCCGCCTGTCTGGTCGAAGGGGTGCGGCGGGTGATCGATCAAGAGATCCAATTGCACTTCCACCGCGTGATCGCCCGGAATTCGTCATGAAGCTCCTTTCCTGCCGCTGCCGTGCCGTCCCCTGCCGCGTCTTGCCCGGCTTGCTCGTGCCCGGCTTGCTCGTGCCCGGCTTGCTCGTGCCCGGCTTGCTCGTGGCCGCGGCTTTCGGCGGCGGCTGTCAAGCTGCCGCGCCCCCTGAACCGACCGCGTTGACCGTGATGACCTGGAACCTCGAATGGTTCTTCGACGAATACACCGGCGACAATTTCAGCGACCTGGCCAAACAGCAGGCGGCGCCGCGCCGCGAGGATTGGAATTGGCGACGCGATGCAGTGGCCGCCCAGCTGGCGAAAGCGGCTCCCACGATCGTCGGGTTGCAGGAGATCGAAAACCAACGTGTCCTCTATTACCTCCGGCAGGCGGTGCAGCGCAACCACGGCCTCGCCTTCCGCGACGCCTTCAGCCAAGGGACCGATTTTTTCACCGAACAGGACGTCGGCTTCCTCTACGCCGAGGACGTGGCAATGCTCCGCACCAGTCGCTACGGGCAAACCGCCTCGATGCGGCAGGGCGAACGCTATCACGATCTCTCCAAACATCTGGAAGTGGTCTTCGAAATCCCGCTCGGAGACGGCGAAATGACCGAAGTGACGGTGCTCAACCTTCACCTGCGGGCGCGGCCCAAGGGGCAGCCGATCCGCCTCCGTCAAGCGCGGCTCGCCCACGCCTGGCTCGCCGAACGGATCGCGGCTGGCGAGAATGTGATCATGCTCGGGGACTTCAACACCGAACAGCAGGCCGTCCCGACCACGGGCGGCAGCGACCTGGCCGCTGCCCTGGGACGCGACACCCCGACTCCGAATGATGATCTCGTCGACCTGCATGGCTACCTGCCGGCTTCCCAAGGACGCACCCACCTGCTGGCGGGCAAACAGTTCGACCGGATCCTGGTCAGCCCCAGCCTGATCGAAGACGATCCGCAGCGCCGCGATCTGGTCCTGAGCGACGTAGAGGTGCAACGCGACCTGGCTGTCCGAGGCCGCCTCGATCCGCCCGACGAGCACTTCGACCACTATTGGAAGCTGGCTCCCCCCGAGCGCGATCTGAGCGATCATTGGCCGCTGACCGCTCGCTTTACCATCCGCTAAGAGCCTATCCGGAAACCAGCCAACTGGCCGCGCAGCGGCTCCTTGCGTT
>CAYNVI010000607.1:0-2979 GCA_964400585.1 uncultured Pirellulaceae bacterium
CCCCATGCATTCCCAACCAGCGGTAGACCGCCGCTTGGGGCTCTTCCAACAACACAAACTCGCTGGGGAAGCCGACCGCCAAGGCCGCTTCCCGCGTCAGTTCGCGGGCGGCCGGATCGAACGACGCGGGAACCGTCAGCACCACCTGTTGGTCGACCAGGGGCGCGTCGGGGTGCTGGGCTTGCCAGGCCCCGAGCAAATGTCGGAGGAATCGTTTCGTGCACTCCAGCGCCGAAACCTTGGGGATCTCGGCGGGCGCTTGCCAGGGCAGGACGGCCTCGGTACGACCACTGTCGCTGTGGCACAGCCAACTCTTGGCGGCGGCGACCACCCGTTGCGGGTTCTCCGCCGCTTGGTTCCGCGCGTAAACTCCCGCGATCCCTCCGGCGGGATCCTCGGTAAACCCGACCTGCAAGGCATCGAGTTCACTCTCCCGCGGCAGGTAGAGGAACGAAGGAAGCGAGGTGCGGCTCTCGATCTGCCCCGGCTGGACGACCTGAGGGATCGGCAGCAGTTCCAGTTCGGCCTCCTCACGCTCGAGCGAGGCAAATGCCACGACGGAATTGGTCGTTCCCAAGTCGATGCCGACAGCGAAACGCGCGGTGGGATTCATTCCGAAACAGCCCCAACAAGAAACGATGGAAAGAACAGCGTGGATGGCGTCCCCTGACCGGAGCCGCCGGCGACGGGCATACGATCAGCGTTCGATTTGAGCGGGGGCCAATACCAAGCGGTCTTCCGTCGGCCCCGACCATTCCGGCAAATCGACCCGGGTCGCCAGCCAGCCGTGATGCACCAATTTGCCCGTCTGACCGCTGCCTTCCCCGATCCATTGGTAACGCGCGGGCGACGCAGCTTGTCCGACGGTGATGGTCGAGCCCTCTCCTTCCTCGCGGATCGGCTCGAGACCGAACAGACGCTCCAGCGTGCCGGCGCACTGCTGCAGGCAAGGCCGCGCCGCAGCCCCTACCTGGGCATCGGAGAACTGATCGAGTTTCTCCTGGATCAAATCGACCAATCGGGACTCGCGCTGCAGCGCTGCCAACAAGCTGATCGCCTCGCTCCGGGAAGGTTGCGGCGGAGCCGGCGCAGGCGTTTTGGACGGAGCGGCCGGCGAGGGCGCGGGGGCGGCGGGCAGCGCCGGCGGAGCCCCCTTGGCTTCGTCCAAAACCCGTGCGATCTGGGCCGCAATCTCCCGGTGAAAAAGCGCCGCAAAAAAGGCTCGAAACGCCGTACCCAAAGCCATGATGCTTTCCTGGATCAGAAAGGATTCGCGAAATCGTCGCTGGCTCCCCACCCCTACGGTTCCGCGATCCGATCGCCCTACCGCTCCCTGTTTCCCGGGGGCCGCTGAGAGGATCCGGGGACCACTGAGTGCCTCTCCGGAAACCCCCTCACCCTACCCCTCTCCCCCGCTGCGCGGGGCGAGAGGGAACGAAAGGAGCCGCTGCGCGGCCAGTTGGCTGGTTTCCGGATAGGCTGCTGAGAGGATCCGGGGGGAGGAACGCGTCTTTATCGGTCGGCGATCACCCCATTTGGATGGTCGGGGGGAGCCCTACCAACGCGGTCTGCAAAAACCGTCCCCCAAAGCTAACAAAACCGGCCCGGTTGCCACAGGGCCGGGCTGGCGTGATGAAAATGTGCCCAGCTGGGGAAACGGCGGCATTGGTGGCGGGTCGAAATCGTGACGCCGAGTGAGCCTCGGCTTTGCCCCTCCCCCAAGCCCCCTCCCCCAACCCGTTCGCGGTGGCGTTGTCCACGATGGCAACGTTTTTCGCGCGAACGGATTGGGGGAGGGGGGACCGAAAAAAGGCTTCGCCTGATCGACAACGGCGGGCAATACAGATCCTGCTACGGAAAGATTTTCATCAGCCCAGGGCCGGGCGCGGGCGGAGGAAAAGATGCTCAGCTGGCCAAATCAGGGCGTGGATGGCGGCTCGAGCCGGTGACGCCGCCGGGAGAGGGCAGCAGGCTCGGCGACGCTTACTTCTGCCGGTTTTGCAACCAGCCGGCGTATTCCGCTTTCGTGATCCGTCCATCTCGATTGGCGTCGGCCGGCTGCGGATCGATCAGCATCCCTTTCCATTCGTCACCCGCCAGGGCCCCATCTTGGTTCTCGTCGTACCGCGAGATGATCCGCTCGGCATAAGCGATGTACTTATCCGATGGTTTGGACGAGGCGGCGGCCTGCGCGGTGCTCGACCGCGAAGCCTCCGATGCCGACGAACCGTCACGCGCCGAACCCGCTTCGTCGCTGCGGGAGGAAGCCATCGCGGCGCTCGAGGGGCCGCGGTCTTGCGGCGCCGAGCCGGGGGCGGTCCCCGCGGCGGCGGCAGTTTCGGCTTCGCGCGCGGTGATCGTGCCATCCTGGTTGACATCGAAGCGGAAGAATTCGGCGACCAATGCGTCCGACCACCGCGTGGTGTACTCGTTCATCATCACTTGGCCATCGCCGTTGGCATCGCGGACGGTGAACCAATCGGGCAGATCCTCCAGCCGGGGATTGCCGGTCAGTCGCAGCGAGCGACGACCGTCATAGGGATCGGAGATTTCTTGCTCCCGATCGCGCCCTCGGTCGCGATCACGAGATTGCTCGCGGGCGCGGGCCTGGGCTTCTTCGCCGGACCGGCGGCGGGCGTAGCGGATCGCCAGTTCGGCCGCGGTCAGCTTGCCGTCTTTGTTGCGGTCAAAGTCCATCGGGTTTCCCTCCCAACGGCTGCTGATCTCCTCTTTGGTCAACACCCCATCGCGATTGCGGTCGTAGCGACGCATCCGCTCCTCGGCCTCTTGGAGGTCTTCGGGACGGACGTCGACCTCGAACAGTTCCGCGGTCGGTCCGAACCCGAGGACCGGTCCCGGCATCAATTCCGGGGGAATGCCGAAACCTGGAACCAGCCGTTCCGTTTCCAGGAAGTCTTCGTCGTTGTCGTCGCCGCGTCCCGACGGGCCGCCGCGGCGGGAGGAGCGGTCACGTTCGCC
>CAYNVI010000608.1:0-2973 GCA_964400585.1 uncultured Pirellulaceae bacterium
AGCCGGCCTGTTGGCTGGGACCGCTTCCACCGCGGAGGCCCAAACACCCGCCGAGTTCACGCCCCTGTTCAACGGCAAGAACCTCGAGGGCTGGCACGGTCGCCCGCACCTCGATCCCCGCAAATACGACGAAGTCCCCGCCGCCAAGAAAGCGACCTGGGCGGAAGAGGTCGCCGCGCACTGGACCGTCGAGGACGGAGAACTGGTCAACGATGGCAAGGGCCCCTACCTGACGACCGACCAGGAATACGGCGATTACGAATTGCGTCTGCAGTACAAAACCGTCGCCCGCGCCGACAGCGGGATCTACCTGCGCGGGACGCCGCAGGTGCAGATCTGGGACACGACCGACGAATCCAAGTACGGCATCGGAGCGGATAAAGGCTCCGGCGGCCTCTGGAACAACTCGCCCGGCGCCCCCGGCAAAGATCCATTGGTCAAAGCCGACAAGCCGTTCGGTGAATGGAACACGGTCCGCGTCATCCAAGTCGGCGCGCGGACCAGCGTCTGGCTGAACGACCAGCAAGTCGTCGACCACGCGATCATGGAAAACTACTGGGATCGCGATCAGCCGCTGTTCACCACGGGGCCGATCCAGCTGCAGACGCACGGTGGCGAAATCCGTTGGAAAGACGTCGCCATTCGCGAGATCGATCCCGTCGAAGCGAACGCTATCCTGGCTGCGGACCGAAGCGACCAGTTTGAACCGATCTTCGATGGCAAATCGCTCGCTGGCTGGGCCGGCGCGGTCGACGATTACCAGGTCGTCGACGGCGCGATCCTCTGCCGTAAAGGCCGTGGCGGCAACCTCTTCACCGCCGAAGAATACAGCAACTTTACGGTCCGGCTCGAATTTTCCCTGCCTCCCGGCGGCAACAACGGCTTGGCGATCCGCTACCCCGGCCAAGGCAATCCGGCCTACCAGGGGATGACCGAACTGCAGGTCCTCGATAACACGGCAGCCAAGTACGACGGGAAACTGGATCCACGCCAGTACCACGGTTCGGCCTACGGGATGGCGGCCGCCGAACGCGGGTACCTCCGCCCGGTCGGGGAGTGGAACTTCCAGGAAGTGACGGTCGATGGTTCGACGATCACGGTGGAGCTGAACGGCTACGTGATTTTGCAAACCGATCTTGCCGAGATCGAAGAGTACATGTCCGACAGCCCCCATCCGGGCAAGACACTGGAAAGCGGGCACTTTGGCTTTGCCGGCCATAGCGCACCGGTGCGGTTCCGCAAATTGGCCGTGCAAGAACTCCCGTAACCGCCTCGCGACGGCGAGGCATCTCCGTCGCTTGGGGGGCAAAGGCAAACCACACGGCCTGCCTTTTTCCTAGGGAAAAACATTTTTTCAGCCGCGGGCTTCCTTTACCATGGAGGGAGCCGGCGGTGAATGCATGCTCGAAATGATTCGTCGACATCGCTGGTCGTGCCCCGCATGGCGAGGTGTGCGAATGTCTGCCGACTGGTTCTTCTTGAAACGTGGCTGGCTCGGTAAGAGTCGTCCGATTGGCCCCCTCAGCGAATCGGCCCTGCTCCGCCGGATCGACAAAGGGGAAATCGCCCCCGAGACGCTGTTGCAAAGCGAAAGCAAGACCCGCGGGCATTGGATCCCGATGAGCAAGGTAGGCCCCGCGATCAAACGCTGGAATCGCGCACATCCTCCCTCGGCGTCTTGAGCAATCGCTCCGCGGTAGGGTCCCACCCCGGCCTGATGACAATGCGTCAAGTTGGGCAGCGTTTCATCAGGCCACTGCGACACCCTCCCGCCTGGGAGGGTCGAGCCTAAGCGAGGGGAGGGCTAGCGAGCCACGACACTGCGACATGGCCTGATGACAAATGCGCCAAGTTGGGCAGCGCCACTTTTGAGGAGCGGGTTGGGCCGCTAGCCCGCAGCTTGTTCGCGACGAGCCGGCAGCTAGCGCCGCAACCGCTCGGATGATCGCCAAGCGACGCTGTCCAACTACTCCGCTTCCGAGTCGGTTTGTGCTGGCTCCGAGACGGCACGAATCCGCAGCCGTCGCCAGCGGACTTCCAGTCCGTCGGCCAACCGCGTGCGATGCATCTGCAACCCGATGAAGCCTGCGTTCTCCTTCACGCGTGCATAGTCGACGGCGGGGACGTCGTTGACCCAAGTGCGGACGCGGGGTCCAGCGGCCACGATCCGCAATCGATTCCACTGCGTTGGCTGAAAGGCCTCACGCGCCTCCGGCACGTCGGCCACGGTCGCCAGCCAAGTCCTTTCCGCTTGATCATACAGGCTGCCGGTCCAGGCCCGGGGGCTCGAATCGATTTCGACCTGACAGCCTTCCACCTGAAGCCGAGGGGCGTCCGAGGCAAGCTGCCCGCGGATCACGATCCCCGAATTGAGCCCCGGGTCGACCTTACACTCCATCTCCAATTCGAAGTTCTCGTACTCGGTTTCCGTACAGAGGAAGCCATCGTCGATCCCCGGCCGCGTCATCCCGATGATCTCGTTCCGTTGGATCGTAAACGAGGCATTGCCCCCCAATTGCACCCATCCCATCAGCGAATCGTCCAGGATCAACTCCGTCCAAGCGGATGCCTGGGCGGGCGTGTCCGCCCCTGTTGCGGCAGCCGCCTCGCTGGAGACCGCCTCAGGATTCGCCTCTTCCGCGCTGACCTCTTCCGCACTGCCTTCTTCGGCGCTGGCCTCGGTGGCAGGCGGGTCGCCGGACTCGGTCTCAGCAGGCGGCTGGCCGCTCGCGAGCGGCAGTGGCTCGCTGAGGAACAGGCAAGCCGCAACCAGCCCCGCCAGCACGAGCCAACGCGAACTCGGCAACCAGCCGGAACCTGGCGCAGGCGTCGAGCTCGGCTGGGAAAAAAACTTCATGAAAGCAGGCGGTCCCAAGCGGCCAACGAGTCCCGTTGTCGAGTGCGGCATGTTCACTAGAATAATCAGCCGATCGACAAGAAAAAGCCGCCCCCTTCGTCTAGTGGCCCAGGACG